>JAUJMI010000076.1 GCA_030446945.1 Longimicrobium sp.
CGCCGTGGTGAACTTGACCCATGGACCGGCCGCGGGGCGGCGCGTACATTTGTGGCCTTGCTCGCGCGTGCTCCGCGCGCATGGCCCGCCCGTACGAACAATCCCGCCGCAAAACCGCGCTCGTCTTCGCGCGCCTGTACCCCTCCGCGCCATGCGTGACATGGAAGCCGTGACCCCAACCGCCGCAATCCCACGCCCGACCAGCAGAAGTCGGTGGACCAGATCCTGCGGGCCGGGCGCCACCTCCTGAACCTGATCAACGAAGTGCTGGATATCGCGCGCATCGAGAGCGACCGCCAGCCGCTCTAGCTCGAGCCGGTGCGGCTGGACGCGGCGCTCGGCGAGGCCGTCAACCTGATCCGCCCCCTCGCCGCGCAGACCGCGTGCAGGGTCTCCGATGCGCCGGACGCGCCCGGCCGCTGGGTGCGCGCGGACCGGCAGCGGCTGGCGCAGGTGCTCCTCAACCTCCTTTCCAACGGCGTGAAGTACAACCGCCCCGGAGGCTCGGTGCGCCTGAGCTGGGAGGAGGGGGACGGGCGGCTGCGCATCGGGGTGCACGACACCGGGCGCGGCATCGACCCGGAGCGGATGGAGGAGCTCTTCGTGCCGTTTGCGCGGCTGGGCGCCGAGCAGACGGGGGTGGAGGGGACGGGGCTGGGCCTCGCCCTCTCGCACCGCCTGGCCGAGGCGATGGGTGGCTCGCTGACGGCGGAGCCTGAGATCACGCTGCTCTCGGCCATGCAGGGGCGGATGGGGCTGGACCTGGCGTGGGAGCACGCGCCCGACCTGATCCTGCTGGACCTCCACCTCCCGGACATGAGCGGGGGCGAGGTGCTGCGCCGCCTGCGCGCGGACCGCCGCACCCGCGACACGCCCGGCGTGGTGATCAGCGCTGACCGTCACCCCGGGGCAAGTCGAGCGCCTCCGTGCCGCCGGCGCGCACGAGTACATGACCAAGCCCCTGGACCTGGACCGCTTTATGGAGACCGTCGACCGCGCCCTCGCCGAACGGGGAGCCCAGCCGTGATCCCGCGCACCGTGGAGGAAGCCGCCATCCTGGTGGTGGACGACGAGCGGGCCAACCTGGACCTCCTGGAAGAGTTCCTCCGCTTCGACGGCTTCGAGAACGTCACCCTGACCACCGATCCGCGTCAGGTGCCAGGGCTGTTCGAGGCGAAGCGCCCGGACATCCTCCTGCTGGACCTGCACATGCCGTACGTGGACGGCTTCTCGGTGATGCGCCAGCTGCGCGCCACCATCCCCACGAGCGACTACTTCCCCATCCTCGTCCTCACGGCGGACGTCACCTCGGAGACGAAGCTGCGCGCCCTCTCCGAGGGGGCGAGCGACTTCCTCACCAAGCCGCTGGACGCGGTGGAGGTGGTACTGCGCATCCGCAACCTGCTGGCTACGCGCTTCCTGCACCTGGGGGAGCGCGCCGCCCGCGCGCGCGCCGAAGCCGCGGAGGCGCGCGCCGCCTTCCTGGCGCAGGCGAGCCGGGTGCTGAGCTCGTCGTTCGAGTACCGCGCCATGCTCTCCACCGTGGCGCGCCTGGCCGTCCCGCGCCTGGCCGACTACGTGGTCGTGGAGATGATGGACTCCGACGGCCAGAACGAGCGGATCGCCTACGCGCACGCGGACTCGGAACAGGAGCAGCTCCTGGCCGGCGGCGACGGGCTGTGGGGCGGAACGGTGCCGCGCAGCCACCCGCTGGTGCAGGGGTGCACCGGCGGCCAGTTCCTCCTGGTGGCCGACGTCGCCGCCGAGCTGGGCCCCGACGCCGGCGACGACGAGGCGCAGCGGGAGATCCTGCGCCGCCTGTCCCCGCGCTCGGTCGCGAGCGTGCCGCTGGTTGCATCGGGCGAGGTGATGGGCGGCGTGACGCTGGTGACCGCCGGCTCCGGCCGCACGCTGGACGCCGACGACCTGGGGCTGGCCGAGGAGCTGGCGCGGCGCATCATGGTGGCCGTGGAGCACGCGCAGCTCTATCACGACGCCCTGCAGGCCACCCGCGCGCGCGACGAGATCCTGGGGGTGGTGGCGCATGACCTCCGCAACCCGCTGAGCACCATCCGCATGGCCGCGCAGCTCATGGCCGACGACGTGGCGCCCGCGCATCGCAAGCCGATGGACATGATGCTGCGCACTACGGACCGGATGAACCAGCTCATCCAGGACCTGCTGGAAGTGACCCGCATGGAAAGCGGGAAGTTGGCGCTTGAGCTCAGCACCGAGAGCCCGGGCGCGGTGCTTCGTGAGGCCTCCGCGATGCTGGCTCCGCTGGCCGCCGCGCGCTCCATCACCTTCGAAGCGCAGATCGCCGACGACCTCCCGCGGCTCCCGCTGGACTCGTCACGGGTCCTGCAGGTGATCTCGAACCTGGTGGGGAACGCCATCAAGTTCACCCCGGCCCGCGGGCAGGTCACGCTGGGCGCCCAGCTCGCCGGCAGCGAAGTGCGCATCTCCGTCGCCGACACCGGGCCCGGCATCCCCGCCGACCAGATCCCCCGCGTCTTTGGCCGCTTCTGGCAGGCCGGCAAGACCGACCGCCGCGGCATCGGCCTGGGCCTCTCCATCGCCCGCGGCATCGTCGAAGCGCACGGCGGCCGCATCTGGGTCGAGAGCGTCGAAGGCGAAGGCGCCACCTTTTTCTTCACCCTCCCGGTCCGCGACGCGTAACCCCGCCGACAACGACACGCCGGCCCGCCGGCGATCTGCCTGCGGACCTGCGTCGCTGACCGGCCTCAGTAGAGTCGAGCCGGGGCGCCGTGGCATTGTTGCCCGGTTTCCCCGACCCGCTCATCGAACCGGACGTGCGGATTTCCCGCATCCGGCTCTCCGACTGGGTTCACTTCAAGGCATGCGAGAGCGCCACCCGCCGGCGTCCGCCGAGTTGCACCAGGCCCAGTTCGGCCCGGAGCCACTGATCGGAGAATCGCCGGGTCTCGTGCACGCTCGTGGCATCCAGGTCCAATCCGCGGGCGATCTCCGCCGCGGACCCCGGCAGGGCCTCGTCCAGCATGTAACGCACGGACTATCGCTCGCGTCGTGGAGAGAGAAACGGCATCTCGCTCGCGACGCGCTCCGGCGTCCATCGCTCCTCGACGGCAAGCCGCGCGTCGATCTCCTCGGGGTAGATCTTGTAGTATGCGACGGTGGAACGAAGCTGGAAATCGGTCAACCAGTCGTAGCTCTCCCTCAACGCACTCCACTGCTCGCCGGTATCTTTCCAGGTAGCGATCACCTCCCACACGTCCAGACCCGTCCCGGCGATCGTGGCTCGGCGTCCGGCCGGCCCGTCCGTGAACACCACGCCTCACGTTCCAATCGCTCGGTCAGGCGAATTCCGCGGGCGCGGCTGGCCATGTCACCTCCGTGCACAGGTGTGCACAAATCTAGTAGTCGGCTGCGACCTGATCAACCGTCTCGTGGCCGCCGGTGACGTCGGCGATCTGCCTGTGAGCCTGCATCGTTAACTGCGCCTCACAGAGAGACACAGAGTGGCAAAGCAAGTACAGCAGAAGGGGTTCTCGGCGGCTTGTAGCTTCTCTCTGGGCCCTCCGTGTGATGGTTTTCGCTTGTCGTTCCTTTAGCCTTCTACGAGCCACGCGATGTGGCGGAGCTCGGGGGCGATGAGGCGCTCCCAGGCCAGGCGGACGGCGGCGTGGGAGCCGGGGAGGGAGAAGACGACGCGGCCGCCGATGACGCCGGCGGTGGCGCGGGAGAGCATGGCGGCGGCACCCACCTGCTCCCAACTCAGCATGCGAAAGAGCTCGCCGAAGCCGGGGATGGGACGCTCGATGCGGCGGCTCAGGACGTCGTAGGTGGTGTCGCGCGGCGCGATGCCGGTGCCGCCGTTGAAGATCACCACCTGCGCGCGCGTCTGGTCCAGAGCGCGCTCCACCTCGGACGGCTCGTCGCGGATCAGGAGGTAGAGGGCGGGGGTGTGGCCGGCCGCCTCGATCTGCTCGCGGAGCCAGATGCCGTTTGAGTCCGTCTCGGCGCTGCGCGAGTCGCTGACGGTGACCACGTCGACGGGGACGGGGCCGTGGCGGTCTGCCAGGCGGTGGTGCTGGTCGCTGCTGGGGCTGGACATGGGCGTGCGCAAGGGATGAAGGGGTGCCGGGCGGGCTCACAGCCGCGAGGGGCGTGCCGCCGGGTCCGTTGCGGCGCGCGGCGGCGCCGCTACATTCATTGGCACCGTCACATATGAGCGCCGCGCCGCGCCGCTCAGCGCGGCGCGGTTCTGTCGGCCGGAAAAACTGTGTCATCCTGGGTGAGCGCTGCTCAGAGCTAGTCGCGGTTCTGTACTGTGGCGCGGAGCGAAGGATCTACTGCGCGTGCCGAGGGGCTCGTGGCACCCGCCGTCCTCTTGCCTCGCCGGCTAGATCCTTCGGTCGCCGCAAGGCCTGGGAGTGGCTCGCGGGCATCGGTGGGGCGGCTCTCTCAGGATGACAAGGGGTCCGCGGCTGTACCGCACTCACGCACTCACGCACTCTTTCCCCCCGAATCCCCATGCGAGACGCTGACCTCATCAACGACCGGCCTCCGTTGCGCGGCAACCCGATGGCGGGGGTCGCGCTGGGCGCGGCGATCCTGGCGGCGCTGCTGGTGCTCCTGGCCGGGCCCGGCACGCGGCTGGAGCTGTGGCACTTCAGCACCGGGTTCAAGCTGATGCGGTGGGGCGCGTACCTGGCGGTGCCGGCGGCGCTCTTCGCCGTCGTGGCGCTGGTGCTGGTGCGGGGGCGCAGGCGCGGCGTGCTCCCCTCCATCCTGGCGCTGGGGATCGCGGCGGGGGCGTTCTTTGTACCCTACAGCTTCCGCGCAAAGGCGCGCGCCCTGCCGCCCATCCACGACATCAGCACGGACACGCAGAACCCTCCGCCGCTCGTAGCCACCCTCCCGCTCCGCGAGCAGACGGGCGCCACCAACCCGCCCGCGTACGAGGGTGACTCCATCGCGCGGCAGCAGAGGGAGGCGTACCAGGACGTGCGGCCCGTGATGCTCGCCATGACCCCGGACTCCGCGTACGGGCAGGCGCTGCGGGCCGCTCGCGAGATGGGGTGGGAGATCGTGGCCGCCGAGCGCGACGAGGGCCGCATCGAGGCGACGGCGACCACCGGATGGTGGGGGTTCAAGGACGACGTGGTGATCCGCGTGATGCCCGCATCCGGGATCGCGCGGGTGGACGTGCGCTCGGTGTCGCGCGTGGGGAGGAGCGACGTGGGCGCCAACGCCGCCCGCATCCGCGCCTACGTGCGGCGGCTCAAGGAAAACGGGTAGTGCAGGCGATCCCCAATCCCTTCGCCGCGCTGACGCTGATCGTGGCGCCGGCGGTGCTCACCAACGCGTGCTCGGTGCTCATCATGAGCACCAGCAACCGCCTGGCGCGCGCCGTGGACCGCGCGCGCATCATGACCGCGGAGCTGGAGAAGGCCGGCGAGACAGGCTCCACCCCGCACGCGGGGGAGGTACGCGAGCTGGCGGCGACGGAGCGGCGGGCGCTGATGCTGCTGCACGCGCTGCGCTCGTTCTACGTGGCGCTGGGCGGCTTCGCGGCGGCAGCCTTCCTGTCGCTGATGGGCGCCGTGCTGACGCCGGTCTTCCCCGCCTCCCTCGCCCTGCCGCTGGAGGTGGTGGCGCTGGTGGTGGGGCTGCTGGGGGTGGGCGGGCTGGTGATGGGGACGCTCGTCCTCGTCCGTGAGACGAAAATTGCGGTGGACGTGCTCCAGGAGCGCGCCTCCGAGGCCCGCGCGCACCTTCGCTGACGTAGATCCAACCGCGCGGCCGCCGTCGTACGATGGGCAGGACCACGGTCCCCTCCCCCACGCGCCCGGTGGGGGAGGGGATCTGCCCTGCGCCCCTTTTGCAACTCAACCGAATTAGGCGATCCGACGATGCACACGCACGCCCCCGGCTACTACGACGCGCAGGACCTGGCCCGCTTTCCGGAGATCGGCAGGGACGCGCCCGAGCTGGCGGAGAAGTTCTTCGCCTGGTACAACGCCGTCTTCGCCGAGGGCGCGCTCACGCAGCGTGAGAAGTCGCTGATTGCCCTGGCCGTGGCGCACGCGGTCCAGTGCCCGTACTGCATCGACGCCTACACCGGCGACTGCCTGCAAAAGGGCGCCGACACCGAGCAGATGACCGAAGCCGTCCACGTGGCGGCCGCCATCCGCGGCGGCGCATCGCTGGTGCACGGCTTACAGATGCGGAACCACTCGGAGCGGCTTGGGATGTAACGGCAACGCACTTCCTCACCGCCTTTTACGCATTCACCGAACCCAGGCCCATGTCCCGCGTACTGCCGACTCTCCAGAAGCGCCAGGCCGAGCTGGCCTCCACCCGCCGCCAGAAACAGGTCCTGGCGGGGGTGCCGGTCGCGCGGCCCTTTGAGGAGGCGCTCGACGAGGCCGGGCTCTTTCCGCTGCGCGCCACCGGGATCGACGTCTTCCAGATCAACGTGGGGCGCAAGTGCAACCAGACCTGCCGCCACTGCCACGTGGACGCCGGCCCGGACCGCACCGAGATGATGAGCGACGCCGTGGTCGAGCGCTGCCTGGAGGTGATCGAAGGGAGCGCCATCCCCACGCTCGACATCACCGGCGGCGCCCCCGAGCTGCACAAGCGCTGGCGCGAGATCGTGCGGCGCGCCGCCGCCGCGGGGAAGCACGTGATGGACCGGTGCAACCTCACCATCACCCAGCTCCCCAACTACCGCTACCTCCCCGAGTTCTTTGCGGAGCACCGCGTGCACGTGGTCGCCTCCCTCCCGCACTTCCGCCAAAAGGGGACGGACACGCAGCGCGGCGACGGCGTCTTCGAGCAGTCGATCGCGGCGCTCCAGCAGCTCAACGCCCTCGGCTACGGCAAGGATGGAACGGGGCTGCTGCTGGACCTGGTGACCAACCCGGTGGGCACCTTTCTCCCCGGCAGCCAGGGGACGCTGGAGGCGGAGTGGAGGCGGCAGATGGCGCGGCTGTACGGTATCGAGTTCAGCTCGCTCTACACCATCACCAACATGCCCGTCTCGCGCTTTCTGGAGTTCCTGGAGGAGGGGGGCGCGCTGGATACCTACATGGAGCGGCTGGTGACGGCGTTCAACCCCGCCGCGGCCAGAGGCGTGATGTGCCGCGACACGCTCTCGGTGGGCTACGACGGCGTGCTGTACGACTGCGACTTCAACCAGATGCTGGACCTGCCGGTGCACCCCGCGGCGCCGCGCACCATCTTCGACTTCGACCTGGCCGCGCTGGCGAACCGCGAGATCGTGGTGGGGCCGCACTGCTTCGGTTGTACGGCGGGCGCGGGGTCGAGCTGCGGGGGCGCGACGGTGTGAGGACGGGGGGCCCTCACCCCCGTCTCGTTACACTCGACTGCCCCCTCTCCCTCATAACGGGAGAGGGCTCCGCCCTCGCCGTCATCGACAGAGGGGGCGGATGCTGGTGCGCTTGGGTGCACTCCGCCCCTGCCACGCGTCTGTGGTAGGGGCGCGATTCATCGCGCCCGTGCGCGATGCCACTCCACCGTCCGCCCCCGGCGCCGATCGCTCCCCCCTCTCCCGATAACAGAGGCGCCAACCTCTCCTGTTGTCGGGAGAGGGGGGTCGGGGGGGGCGAGGCCCTCGGCGCACAGGATCACACCACCTTCCCGCCCGTGCGCAGGTACTCGGCGAATTCGTCGGGGAGATCGCTGCGGCGGATGCCCTCCACGGCCCGCTCCAGGTCGTACTCCACCCGAACGAACTCGGCGCGCACACCGCCGTCTCCCGCGTCCAGGAGGACGTAGCCGGTGCGCCAGTCGCCGTCCTTGGGGCGGCCGACGGAGCCGGTGTTGACGAATTGGATCCCGTCCACCTCGCGGTGCCAGGGCTTGTGGGTGTGGCCGAAGCAGATCACGTCGCCCGGCGACAGGCCGGCGTGGGCGGCCATCTTCCGGCAGAAGGCATCGTCGCGGTCCTCCGTCCAGTAGAGTGTGTTGAGGGTGGGCGTGCCGTGCACCAGGACAACGCGCGGCCCCGGCGCGTGCCCGCCCATCGGTCGCAGGTCGATGCGAAAGGGGAGTGCCGCGAGCTGCCGCTTCGTCGCGGCGGAGGTGTGGGCGCGCGTCCAGGCGTAGCTCAGGTGCGAGAGCTCCTCCTGGCGCGGGTCCTCGTAGCGGCAGCCGCAGTGCTTGTAATCCGCGGCGACGGTGGAGTCGTAGTTCCCCGCCACGCCGGGCACGCCCCGCTCCCGCAGCAGCGCCACCGTCTCGTCGGGCCACGGCGCATACCCCACCAGGTCGCCCAGGTGGTACACGGCGTCCGCGTCGCCTATGTGGGCGAGGACGGCTTCGAGCGCCGGGAGATTGGCGTGGATGTCGGAGATCAGTGCGTAGCGCATGGCTGGTGCGGATCGGGGTGAGCTCGGCGCGGTGCGCGATGCCGACAAGGTCGCGGATGCGGGCCGGCTTCACCAGTCCGGAACTGCCACGTCCTGACCACGAGGGGAATGATGCACGTGCTGGAGGTGGTGCGTCCGGGCGACACCGTCGAACCCGCCGGGCCACGGGGTGCCTCGCCCGGGCACGCGCGCCGGTGGAGGACGGGGGCAGCGGCAGCCGGATGCGCAGCCAGGGCATCGCCACTGACGGCGGCACCCTGACCGGCTGAGAGCAGTTCTCCAGAGTCGTTGTGCAAGAAGGGAAACACCTCACTCTGTTCTTGCTGTCCGCTCCATGTCCCTTGTGAGGAGCTTCTTCCCGAATGCACATCGTTTCCCGAGAACCGGTGTCATTACCCCGGCGGACCGAGATCCACGCGGACGGGAGCGGCGGCGGGAGAGAGTGGGGGCTTGGCAGAGAGATTGCGCGGGGGGGTGCACCGACTCCGGCGCCTGCCGCCCCGCGCGACGTCCATTGCCGCAAGGGCGCGAGCCGGCCGGATCGGTACCGGGCCCCACTTTCCGGGAGGAGCGTTGATGCAGCTATCCGAGTTCATCCTGGCGAACCGTGAGCCGATACTGACGGAGTGGGAGGCGTTCGCGCGTTCCTGCAAGCCGGCGAGCGGCGTCATGGACATCGAGGCGCTGCGCGACCACGCCAACGACATGCTGACGGCGATCGCCCGCGACCTGGGCATCCCACAGAACTCGGCCGAGCAGTCCGAGAAGTCCAAGGGGAACGCCGAAGACCCACCTTCCGAATCGGAAACCGCCGCCGAGGAGCACGGCGCCGGGCGTGCCGAGAGCGGCTTCAGCGTGGACCAGATGGTGGCCGAGTTCCGGGCTTTGCGCGCGAGCGTCATTCGGCTCTGGACCCAGGCGCAGGGAGGGGAGCTTCGTACCGCCGACATCGAAGACCTGACCCGGTTCAACGAGTCCATCGATCAGGCACTCGCCGAGTCCGTCTCCCGGTACAACCAGGACCTGGACCAGGCGAAGGAAGTCTTCCTCGCCATCCTGGGGCACGATCTCCGCACCCCGCTTGGAGCCATCTACACCTCCGCGAGCTTCATGGTCGAGACGCAGGCGCTACAGGAGCCGGCCCTCACCCTCACCACCCGCATCGCTCGCAGTGCCAGCCGCACGGTGGCCATGGTGGGCGACCTCCTCGACTTCACCCGCGCCCGGCTGGGAGGCGGGATCCCGGTCGAGCGCGCGCCCATGTCGATCGGGAAGATGGTGCACGACGTGGTGGACGAGATCGCGGCGGCGAATCCGAAGCGCAGGTTCGAGGTCGAAACGCGCCGTGAAGGAAACGGCGAGTGGGACTGCGAGCGGCTCACCCAGGCGTTGTCGAACCTGATCAGCAACGCGGTACAGCATGGCGACGACGGCAGCCTGGTGTGCGTGGAGGTCGAGGGAGGAGACGGCGACGTCCGGATCGCGATCCACAACCGCGGCAAGCCGATTCCCAAGGATCGCCTGAACGGGATCTTCAATCCGATGAAGCCCAGGAACAAGGTAGTCGAGCCCGCGGCGGGTGGTCCTCAGGGGAGCCTGGGGCTGGGCCTCTACATCGCCCAGCAGATCATCCAGGCGCACCAGGGGAGCATCGAGGTCGAGTCCAACGCGGAGCACGGCACCACGTTCACCGTCTGCCTGCCGCGCCACGGGAAGGATGCCGGCTGAGGCTGCGTAGATCGCCGTGGCGAAGCTAAAAACGAAAGGCTCACGCAGAGGCGCAGAGACGCAGGAGGCACAGCGACACAGGAGGGAACGGAAAGCCCATGGAGAACCCCTTTTGCTTTACTCTTTGTTGCTCTGTGGCTCTGTGTGGGACCTTCGGTTCACTTTCTTTTCTCTCCTGCGTCTCTGCGCCTCTGCGTGAGACCAGCCGTTCAGAATGCACACAGGGTTTCCTGTAAACGGTATCGCCGAACTAGGCACCCTCACGCCCAGCCGCATGACAGACGACGCGCTCCGGCAGATCGAGCGAAGCTGGAAGAGGAACGCGGCGGCGTGGACGGAGGCGGTGCGCGAGGGGCGCATCGCCACGCGGCGCCTGGCCACCGACCGCGCGGTGGTGGACGCGGTGCTGACGCTCGCTCCCCGACGCGTCCTGGACCTCGGCTGCGGCGAGGGATGGCTGGCGCGGGCGCTCGCCGCCGCCGGCGTGGAGGTGGTTGGGGTCGACGCATCGGCGCCGCTGGTGGAGGCGGCGCGCCGGGCGGGGGGCGGCGAGTTCCACGTCTGCTCTTACGGGGAGCTCGCGAGCTCTTCCGCGCGCTTCGGCGACCCGTTCGACGTCGTTGCCGCGAACTTCGCGCTCCTCGGCGACCCGGTCGATGACGCGCTCCGCGGCGCCCGCGCGTTGCTGAAGACGGGCGGCGCGGTGGTGATCCAGACCGTTCACCCCTGGACCGCCCGCGGCGACGAGCCCTACCGCGACGGGTGGCGCACGGAGCGGTTCGCCGCGTTCGGGAGCGGGTTCACCGAGCCCATGCCCTGGTACTACCGGACGCTGCAGTCATGGCTCCAGGTGCTGGAGCAGGCGGGGCTCGGCGTGGACGCCGCGAGGGAGCCGCTCCACCCGGCAACGGGCGAGCCGGCGTCGCTGATCCTGGTCGCGCGGGGCCGCTGAGGGGCGCGAACATGACGGCGATCACGGAAGTGGCACGAAGGCGAGGCCGTTGTTCGGGTTCATGGGAATCACCAGCTGGTTTGCGCCGGCGTCGTAACACATCGACGCGGCGCTCGGGATGTTGCGGGCGATGAGCTCTGCGGGTGTGCCCGGGCGGATGCGAGAGACCCCTCCTTGAATGACACTGCTCACGTACTTGGTGCCGTCCGG
>JAUJMI010000447.1 GCA_030446945.1 Longimicrobium sp.
TGGACCCCGCCGCGGCGCCGCGCTCGTCGTTCACCATCGGCATCGACGAGCTGGAGGTGATGCGCCAAAAGGTGCGCGAGGCCGCGTCGTATCCCATCCTCAAGATCAAAGTGGGCACCCCGCGCGATGCGGAGATCCTGCGCATGATCCGCGACGAGGCGCCGGAGAAGACGCTGTACGTGGATGCCAACACCGGGTGGACGGCCAAGGAAGCCATCCGCCTCATCCCCATGCTGGAGGAGTTCGGCGTCAGCATCGTGGAGCAGCCGGTCCCGAAAGGCGACCTCGAAGGTCTACGCCTGGTCCGCGAGCACTCGCGCCTCCCCGTCGTTGCTGACGAGAGCTGCGAGGTGTCGGCGGACGTGGCGAAGCTGGCGGGCGCGGTGGACGTGGTGAACATCAAGCTCGCAAAGTGCGCCTCCGTCCGTGAAGCGCTCAGGATCGTGCACGCCGCGCGCGCGCACGGCATGGGGGTGATGCTCGGCTGCATGATCGAGTCGACCCTCGGCATCGCCGCGGCCGTGCAGCTCACGCCCCTGGTTGACTACGTGGACCTGGACGGCGCCGCCCTCCTGGCCAACGACCCGTTCGTCGGCCCCGGGATAGAGGCCGACGGGAGGCTGCGGTTCAACGAGAGTCCCGGGCTCGGAGTAACAGCCAGGGATTAGGGATGGGGGATGAGGGATGGGGAACGGCCGTCATGGAGCGGCTGCTCCTCGCCCCGCCTCGCACCCGATCCCTAATCCCTAATCCCTAATCCCTAATCCCTGCAGTTGTTCGTCGAAGTCGCCCTCCCGCTCCCCGTCCCCCGCACCTTCACCTACCGGGTGCCGGACGAGATGCGCCCGGCCGCACAGCCGGGCGCGCGTGTTCTCGTGCCCTTTGGGAGCAAGGAGAAGATCGGGTGGATCGACCGCGTGGTCGACGGCGAGCCCGGCGGCAAGGTCGACCGGATCAAGCCGATCGCGGGCGTGCTGGAGGCGGTGCCCAGCGCCACCCCCGCCATCCTGGGCCTCTCTAGATGGATCGCGGAGTACTACCTGGCGCCGCTCGGGCAGGTGCTGCGCACAGCGCTCCCCGCCGGGCTCACGGAATCCACGACGGACTACGTCGCGCTGGAGGACGACGCGACGGTGGATGAGGAGAGCCTCTCGCCGCAGGAAGCGAAGCTGGTCCGCTGGCTCCAGAGCCGCGAAGGTCCGCAGCCCGTCGCCCGGCTGCGGCGCGACATGGGCGACCGGGCGTGGTGGCCCGTCATCCGCCGTCTCAGCGACGCGGGGCTGGTGCGCGTGGACAGCGAGGGGCCGCGGGTCGCGCCGCCGGTCCGCACCCGGCGCGTGGTGCGCATCGTCCGACACGTCCCTTCGCTGTTGGAGCGCGAGGGGATCTTTGCGCGCGCCCCCCGCCAGCGCGAGGCGTACGAGATGCTGGAGGCGCTCGGCGGCCAGTCCGAGCTGAGCCACCTCACCGGCACGCTCGGCTTCTCCAGCGGCGTGGTGAAGGGGCTGGCCGAAAAGGGCCTCACCGCAGTGGCCGACGAAGAGGTGTCGCGCGACCCGTACGCCAACATCGAGGTAGGCGCCGCGCCCAAGCTGCGCCCCACCTCCGCGCAGGCCGACATCATCCGCCGCCTCACCTCCGCCACGCGCACCGCCGACCCCGGCACCTTTTTGCTGCGTGGCGTCACGGGCTCCGGCAAGACGCTGGTCTACATCGAGCTGCTGCGCGAGGTGGTGGAGCGGCAGGGGAAGACGGCGATCGTCCTCGTCCCCGAGATCGCGCTCACCCCGCAGACGGTGGGGCGCTTCAAGGCCGTCTTCGGCGACCGCGTGGCCGTGCTGCACTCCGCCCTCTCCGACGGCGAGCGCTACGACGAGTGGCGCTCCCTCCGCGCTGGCGAGAAGCAGATCGTCGTCGGCGCCCGCTCGGCCGTCTTCGCGCCGCTGGACAACCTGGGCGCCATCGTGGTGGACGAGGAGCACGAGTCCTCCTACAAGCAGGCGGACGCGCCGCGCTACCACGCCCGCGAAGTCGCCGTGGTGCGCGCGCGCATCGAGGGCGCCGTCTGCCTTCTCGGCTCCGCCACGCCGGCACTGGAGAGCTGGACCAACGCGCAGACGGGCAAGTACAGCCTGGTGGAGCTCCCCGAGCGCGTCGGCGGGCAGCCGCTCCCCCCCATCCGCATCATCGACCTGCGCCAGGAGCGCAAGCGGCAAAAGGAGACCGCGGGTCCCCTGCAGAAGGCCGACGCCGGCCCCATCATCCTCGCCGACGTGCTGGTGAATGCCGTGTACGAGCGGATGCGGCGCGAGGAGCAGACGATCCTCCTCCTGAACCGCCGCGGCTACGCCAGCTTCGTGCAGTGCCGCGACTGCGGGCTGGTGTGGCACTGCCCCAACTGCAACGTGTCGCTGACCTTCCACCGGCGGCGCGGGCTCCTGACCTGCCACTACTGCCTGCACGAGGAGCAGTCGCCGAAGACGTGCACGGCGTGCGGCTCCATCGACCTGAGCTTCCGCGGTGTGGGCACGGAGCAGGTGGAGCGCTCGGTGGGAGAGGCGTTCCCCTCCGCCCGCATCGCGCGGATGGACGTGGACACCACCGGCGGCAAGTGGGCGCACCACGACATCCTGGGCCGCGTGGAGCGCCGCGAGGTGGACATCCTCCTCGGCACGCAGATGATCGCCAAAGGCCTGGACTTCCCCAACGTGACGCTGGTGGGCGTCATCAACGCGGACGTGGGGATCAACCTCCCCGACTTCCGCGCCACGGAGCGCACCTTCCAGCTCCTGACGCAGGTTGCCGGTCGCGCAGGCCGCGGGCCCAAGGGCGGGGAGGTGTTCATCCAGACGGCGCTCCCCAGCCACTACGCCATCGAACGCGCCACGGAGCACGACTTCGTGGGCTTCGCCGGCCGCGAGCTGGAGGCGCGCCGGGAGCCCAGCTACCCCCCGCACTCGCGCCTGGTGAACGTCGTCATCAGCGGCCTGGACGAGGCCCCCACCCAGGAGCTCGCCGTCGCCGCCGCCGAGTGGGTCCAGGGCCTCCTGGCGGCGCGCGAGTTGGCGGACGTGTCGCTGGTGGGCCCCGCGCCGTGCCCCATCGACCGCATCCGCAACCGCTGGCGCTGGCACTTCCTCCTGCGCTCCGGCAGCTCCAAGCTCCTGGGCGA
>JAUJMI010000448.1 GCA_030446945.1 Longimicrobium sp.
CGCGGGGGCGGGAGCGGCGGCTGGCTGCTGGCCGCGCGAGCGCCCGTCCTCGATCACCTTGAGGACGTCTTCCTTGGTGATGCGCCCGTTGGGCCCGGAGCCGCGGATCTGCCCGAGGTCCAGGTTGTTGTCCGCCGCCAGGGTGCGCACGGCAGGCGAGGTCTGCGCCCCCTGGCCCACGGGCTCGGCCACCTCGGGAGCGGCGGCGGGTGCGGCGGCGGCCGGCGCCTGCTCGGCACCGGCACCGTCGCCCAGCTCGGCCAGCAGCTCGTTGACGCCGACGGTCTCCCCTTCGTTCTTGACGATTCGCCCGAGGACGCCGGCGTGCGGGGCCGCGACCTCGACGGTGATCTTGTCCGTCTCCAGCTCCACCAGGATCTCGTCCTTGGCGACGGGCTGGCCCTGCTGCTTGGTCCAGCGGCCGACCGTGGCCTCCACCACCGACTCGCCCAGCGGCGGAACGCGGATCTCAACCGGCATCGGGGTACGCTCCAGATTTAGGGATTAGGGATCAGGTAATAGGGAACAGGGATCAGCTGAACGCGGTGTTGCCGTTACCAATCCCCAGGCCCCTATTCCCTATTCCCTGCCGTGCTACTTTCGCTTTCCGATCAACGACGCCCGCATCGGCGCGGCGTCCGGCGCATCGGCCAGGGCCGCCCGTACGATGCGGTTCTGCTCGGCGGTGTGCCGGTGCGCGTAGCCCTCGGCGGGGGAGGCGCGCGGCGGACGGCCGGCGTAGCCGAGCTCCACGCCTTCCGGAAGGAGGGCGCGGAGGCGCGGCTCCACGAAGCTCCACGCGCCCATGTTCCGCGGCTCCTCCTGCGTCCACACGATCTCGCGCAGGGCGGGGAGCGCCGCCAGCGACTTCGCCAGCTGCTCCTCGGGGAAGGGGTACAGCTCCTCCACCCGACCGATCGCCACCCGCTCCACGCCGGGGATGGCGGCACGCTCGGCGCGCTGCTCTTCGCCGGTGCCCACCAGGTCCACGTACACCTTGCCGCTGCACAGCACCAGCCGGGTGATCTGCGCGGCGCGCTCCTCCGGCACGTCCAGCAGCACCGGGCGAAAGGTGCCGGCGGTGAGCTGGTCCAGAGAGCTGGCGGCCAGCCGGTGGCGAAGGAGGCACTTGGGGCTCATCACCACCCGCGGGCGCGCGTCGGTCGCCAGGAGCGTCGCCTGGCGGCGCAGCAGGTGGAAGTACTGCGCCGACGTGGTGCAGTTGGCCACCCGGAAGTTCCCCTCCGCCGAGAGCTGGAGGAAACGCTCCAGCCGCGCCGAAGAGTGCTCCGGCCCCTGCCCCTCGTAGCCGTGCGGCAGCAGGAGCACCACCCCGCTCCGCTCGCCCCACTTCTGGTACGACGCGGCCAGGTACTGATCGATCATCACCTGCGCGCCGTTCACGAAGTCGCCGAACTGCGCCTCCCACAGCACCAGCGCGGTGGGATCGGCCATCGTGTAGCCGTACTCGAAGCCCACCACCGCCATCTCGGTGAGCGGCGAGTTGTGGATCTCAAAGGTGGCCCTCGCGTCGGCGATCTGGTGCAGGACGTTCAGCTTCTTCCCCGTGACCGCGTCGTTGAGCACGGCGTGGCGGTGGCTGAAGGTGCCGCGCTCCACGTCCTGCCCCGTGATGCGCACTGGGATCCCGTCCTGCAGCAGGGAGGCGAAAGCCAGCGCCTCGGCGTGGCCCCAGTCGATGCCGCCCTCGGGCCCCAACGCGTCGCGGCGCTTCTGGAGCACGCGCTCCAGGCGTGCGTTGGGGGTGAACCCCTCCGGCCGCACGAGCATCGCCTCGTTGAGCGTCACCAGCCGCTCGGCGGGGACGGCGGTCTCCACGCCGTGCTTGCCGTTGCGCGAGGGGGCCTCGTCGTGACCGCGCGCGGCGTGGTCGCCTCCCTTGATGCGGTCCAGGATCTCGCCGAGGCGCGCAATGGCGCCCTGGAGCATGGCGTCCGCCTCTTCCTGGGTCACCACCCGTTCGTCGGCCAGGCGCCGCGCCAGGATGTCGCGCGCGGTGGGGTGGTCCTTGATGATGTCGTACATGCGCGGCTGGGTGAACGCGGGCTCGTCGCCCTCGTTGTGCCCCCAGCGGCGGTACCCCACCAGGTCGATGACGAAGTCCTTGCCGAAGCGCTGCCGGTACGCGTGCGCCAGGCGGGCGGCGTTGATGCACGCCTCCGCGTCGTCGGCGTTCACGTGCACCACCGGCACTTCGAAGCCCTTGGCCAGGTCGCTCGCGTACCGGGTCGAGCGGTCCTGCTCCGGGTTCGTGGTGAAGCCGATCTGGTTGTTGGCGATGAGGTGGAGGGTGCCGCCCACGGTGTAGCCGGGGAGCGACATCATGTTGAACGTTTCCGGCACCACGCCCTGCCCGGGAAAGGCCGCATCGCCGTGGATCAGCACCGCCACCGCGGCGGAGGTCTCGTGCCGGGGCGCGCCGGGTCCGGTGGTGTCGTCCTGAGCCGCGCGGGTCATCCCCACGACCACGGGATTTACGAACTCCAGGTGGCTCGGGTTGGGCGAGAGGGTCACGCGCACGCGGGCGCCCTCCACGTCGCGCTCGTCCTGCCACCCCATGTGGTACTTGACGTCGCCCGAGGGCTCGTCGGAGTTCTGCGCCGCGTCGCCGCCGGGGACCTGCTGCGCGCTCAGGAACGCCTCCACCATCATCTCGTACGGCTTGCCCAGCACGTGGGTCAGCACGTTGAGCCGCCCGCGGTGCGCCATGCCGATCAGCACGTCGCGCGCGCCGGCGCCGGCCGCCTCGCGGATGATCTCGTCCAGCATGGGGACCATGGTGTCGGTCCCCTCCAGCGAGAAGCGCTTCTGGCCGAAGAAGGCGCGGTGCAGGAAGTTCTCGAACCCCTGCACCTGCGAGAGCCGCTCCAGCAGAGCACGGCGACGCGGAGCGGGGAGGGGCTGGTTGAAGCGCCCGCTCTCGATGGCCTCGCGCAGCCACCCGCGCTCTTCCGCGTCGGGAAGATGGAGGTACTCGTAGCCCGTGGGCCCGGAGTAGATCTCCCTCAGCCGCCTGATGGCCGAGAGGGCGTCCGTCGCCCCGCCCGGCGCGCTGCGCGCCACCGTCGCGGGGAGCGCGGCAAGGTCCGCCTCGCTGATCCCGTGGAAGGCGGGATCGAGCGCCGGGTCCACCGACGGCTCGGAGCCGAG
>JAUJMI010000449.1 GCA_030446945.1 Longimicrobium sp.
GGCGCGTCTGCGCCGGGCGGTCGCCCAGTACAAACGCGCGCTTCTGCTCGACCCCTCGGACCCGGATGCGAAGTGGAACCTGGAGCTCGCGCAGCGCCTCCTCGGCGAGCCGCCGCCGAGCGATGGCGGCGGCGGCGGCGGTGGCGGGGAAGACGATGCCGGTGGCGGCGACGCTCCGGACGATGGCGCTCCGCAGCCGGCGCCCGGCCCGCCGCAGCCGACGCGCTCCAGCGCGGGCGCCGGCGATCCGAACCTCTCCCGCGGCGAGGCCGAGAGCATCCTCTCCGCCGCCGAGCGCGACGAGCGGGAGCTTCAGCGCCGCAAATTGCGCGAAGCCCCGCCGGGAGAGCGCGCGGCGCGCGACTGGTAGCCGGAGCCGGCGGAGCGGCGGCGCGCAGGGGCGAATCGCCCCCCTCCGCGCTTCCCGGTACTGGAGCCTCGCGCGGATGGACGCGATCTCCCCCCTCTCCCAGCAGTTTGCTACCCATTACCCAGATCTTGGGTAGCAGCACGATATCCGTGGGTGACGTCCATCAGGCGGCGAAAGCCAGTCCAGATGCTCTTCACCCCGGGATCGCCATCGCCCCTACGGCCCATGAAGCCGCCTAGACTGGCGATCTGTCGCACGGCTTCCTTCACCGTGGGCGGTTGGGGCGGCATCGTCCTCTTCCTTCCAGGACGGATTAGACTCAGCGCCTTCCATTCATCGTCTTCCAAGATCACCGTGCAGGGGGCATTTGGCTCCGCGCGGACGTAGTAGGTCATATGAAGCAGGCGCCACGCGACGATCGAGTAGAGAACCAGCGCGCGCTTCATCCGCTCGGCGTTTTCCAGCTGTAGCTTCTCGATCCCGCAGCCGCTCTTGAGCGTGTAGTGGAAGCGCTCAACGCGCCAGCGGAGCGCGTACGACTTCACGCACCAGATCGCCTCCTCCAGCGTCCGCACCTCGCGCGTGCTCAGCAGCAGCCACTCGACTCGCTCCTTCTCGCCCGCCGTTTCGTCCACCTCGCGCGCGAGCACCACGCTCACCTCCACGGGTTTGAGCCCTCGTCCATTGGTGCCGTTGCGCGGCTTCTCCAGAACCACGCGTGCACAGCGGATCTCGAGGACCGCCTCCCGCTCCTCTCTCTTCCTGCTCCTGGGCAGCGTCAGCCGGAGCCGCCCCAGCACCGGCGCGGCCTCCACCGCCTGAATCAGGTAGCTGTACTCCGGATCCTTCAGCTTCCGGTTGTGCGTTGCGCGGATGAGCAGATCCATGCCCGCACGCCGCGGCATTCCGAGCAGCGAGTAACAGTCCGCCTCGCGGTCACCCACGTACACGAAGGGAACCTGCTCCGGCAGCCGCTCCTGGCAGGCTTCCGCCCCCGTGCGCCACTTCCAGCTCTCCTTGTCGTCCGGCGCACGCTTGCGGCGCGTCTTCTTCTTGCCCCCGGCTTCCTCCCCCTCCACCTCATCTCGGGCCCAGACCCGCTGATCCAAGAGGCCGAGCGGAATGCCCTCTGGAGAGACGGCGAGCACGCTATGGACCTTGAGCCCGCGGCAGTGCGCGCCGTCAATCGGGCCCGCTCCCTCCAGCGAGGAAAGGCCCGTGAAGTCCAGCTCCGTCGTGTCGCTCAGAGCCAGCACATACGGATGCTCGGCCGCTCGCTCGGCGGTCCTCGTCGAGTGCGGTGCAAGCCACTCCTGTGGGTCGATGTCCAGATCCAAGTGACGATACGCAGCTTTGATCTTCGCCGGGCTCCCGCACGCGACCGGGATGGAGGCGTCCGGCTGCTTCGACCATGCATTCAGAAGGCATACCGCACGCCTGTTTCGCCGCTTGTCGCCCAGGTCCAGCGACCGCATCTCCTGCTCCGCCCAAGTCGTCATCATCCCTCCTACAGCGCCTACTGGTTTACGGCTAGCCTTATGTGTGCTCTCTGTAAACCTTTATTCGGGGAATGTTCGGGTTGTGGGTAATGGGTAGGGTTGTTTTGGGGGAGGGGCAGCGAGGAACGAGCGGGGAGAGGGCCTGCGATGCCGGCGACGAGCAGGGCTGCCCCCCCTCAGTACGCCCGCGCCCAGACCGCCTCGTGCTTCACCTCCCCGCCGCAGGCGAGGCACGCGGCGGGCGGGGTGGGCGAGCGGAACTCCTCGAACGGGAGGCAGCGGATCGTAGCCTTGGTCTCGTCCTTGACCCGCGCCTCGCAATCCGCGGAGCCGCACCAGCCGGCGTACACGAATCCGCCCTCGCCCTCTACGATGCCGCGGAACTGCTCGTAGTCCGCCACGCCGCGGTGCGAGTTGGCCTCGCGGCGCGCGCGGGCGCGCTCGAAGAGGAAGGTGTGGTACTCCTCCAGCCGCTGCTGCATCGAGCCCGTAACCTCCGCCTCCAAAAGGAACTGCTTGCGCTCCTCCCCCTCGCCCAGCACGCGGCGCGCGAGCACCACCTGGCCCTTGGCGATATCTTTAGGCCCCACCTCGATGCGGAAGGGGACGCCCTTGAGCTCCCATTCAAAGAACTTGGCGCCGGGCGTCATCTTCTCGCGATCGTCGATGTGCGTGCGCGCCGGCGCCAGCGCGGCGGCCAGTTCGCGCGCCTTCGCCATCACCACCTCGCGCTCCTCGTCCTTGCGGTAGATGGGGACGATCACCACCTGGATGGGCGCCACGCGCGGTGGCATCACCAGACCGGCGTCGTCGCCGTGCGTCATCACCAGGCCCCCCACCATGCGCGTGCTCACGCCCCACGACGTGTTCCACGCGAACTCCTCGCCCCCCGTCTCCGTGGCGAACTTGAGCTCGAACTGCTTCGCGAAGTTCTGCCCCAGGTTGTGCGAGGTCCCGTTCTGCAGCGCCTTGTTGTCGCGCATCATCGCCTCGCACGTGTAGGTGCGCAGCGCGCCGGCGAACTTCTCGGACTCGCTCTTCTGGCCGACCACCACGGGCATCGCGAGGTACTCCTCCATGAACTCGCGGTAGACGCCGAGCATCTGGAGCGTCTCCGCCTCGGCCTCGTCGTGCGTGGCGTGCGCGGTGTGCCCCTCCTGCCACAGGAACTCGGTGGTGCGCAGGAAGAGGCGCGTCCTCATCTCCCACCGCACCACGTTCGCCCACTGGTTGTAGAGGAGCGGCAGGTCGCGGTAGCTCTGCACCCACTTCGAGAACATCTCGTAGATGATGGTCTCGG
>JAUJMI010000002.1:0-24441 GCA_030446945.1 Longimicrobium sp.
GGCTGCGTCGGGCGTCGCGGGGGAAAGCACGGGTAGCCCCGTGGGGCGGCCCCTACGAGGTCGCGGTGCGTGGGCGTGGGCCGAGGTGGGGGAGAGGGCGGGCGCGATGAATCGCGCCCCTACGGGATGGGTGCTTGTAGCAGGGGTCGAGGTGGGGGAGAGGGCGGGCAGACACGCAGGTGACACGCAGGTCTGCCCCTACGAGGCTTCGGTTGGAATGGCGGGCGGCAGTGCAGCGTCGGACACCGGCGCGACGAATCGCCCCTGCGAAGGCAGGGCGTGGCTGTCCCCTGTCCCCTCCGCGGTTCCCCATTCCCCATTCCCCATTCCCCATTCCCCCGCTGTTCCCCCCTGGCCCTCGCGCCGCCAAACCGCTATTCGTCAAGCACACACGCACATCACCCAAGACGCGAGAAACACCTCATGGCACTCGCCCGAGAGATCCGCAGGTCGGCCGGGGCGCTGCTGCTGGCGGCGCTGGCCGCGGCGCCGGCAGTGGCGCAGGCGGGGCAG
The DNA here is from genome assembly GCA_030446945.1 of Longimicrobium sp. Taxonomy (GTDB): domain Bacteria; phylum Gemmatimonadota; class Gemmatimonadetes; order Longimicrobiales; family Longimicrobiaceae; genus Longimicrobium. The sequence goes on from JAUJMI010000002.1 coordinate 514, forward strand.
CGCACGGCCAAGCCCGTGCTGCACGGACGGCACTGGGTGGCGATCACCGGGAAGCCGCTCGCCGCCACCGCCGGCGCGGCGATGTTCCACAAGGGCGGCAACGCGGTGGACGCGGCGTGCGCCATGCTCGCCGCCACCTCCACCATGTGGGACGTGCTGAGCTGGGGCGGCGAGACCCAGGCACTCATCTACAACCCGCGCACGGGGAAGGTGATCGGGATCAACGCCCTGGGCGTGGCTCCCACCGGCGCCACGCCGGCCTTCTTCCGCGCCCGCAACATGCCGTACCCGCCCGCGCACGGCCCGCTCTCCGCCGTCACGCCGGGGACGCCGGGCGGGCTGCTGGTGATGCTCGCCGAGTACGGCAAGCTGTCGCTGGCCGACGTGCTGGCGCCCGCCATCCAGATGGCCGACGGCTACCCCATCGAGGCGCAGACCGCCAACAGCATCGAGCGCAACAAGGAGCGCATCCGCCAGTGGCGCTACTCGCGCTCCGTGATGCTGCCGCACGCGGGCGAGGCGCGCGAGGCGCCGCGGGCCGGCGAGATCTTCCGGCAGCCGGAGCTGGCCGCCACACTGCGCAAGCTGGTGGAGGCCGAGCAGACGGCGCTGCGGCAGGGGCGCAGCCGCAGGGAGGCGATCCAGGCCGCGTACGACCGCTTCTATCGCGGCGACATCGCGCGCGAGCTGGTGCGCGGCACGCAGGAGGAGGGCGGGCTCATCACCCTGCAGGACCTCGACCGCTGGCGCGTGCGCATCGAGGAGCCGGTATCCACCGGCTACAAGGGGATCCAGGTCTACAAGCTGACCCACTGGACGCAGGGTCCGGCGATGCTCCAGGCGCTCAACATCCTGGAGAACTTCGACCTCAAGTCGATGGGGTACAACTCGCCGCGCTACATCCACACCCTGTACCAGGCGATGAACCTGGCCTTCGCCGACCGCGACTTCTACTACGGCGACCCCGCGTTCCCGCCCGAGGAGCCGATCCGGGGGCTCCTCTCCAAGGAGTACGCGCGCCAGCGGAGCCGCCTCTTCAACCCGGAGCGCAACGACCCGCGGATCGGCCCCGGCGACCCGTACCCGTTCCAGGGCGGGCGCAACCCGTTCACGCGCGAGCTCCGCGAATGGAACACGCGCCGCCCCGTCGGCGACAGCATCTCCGCCCCGCCGCGCGCGTCGCTCCCCTTCACAGAGAGCTTCTACCTGGGCACCACCGCCATACAGACCGCCGACGCGGAGGGGTGGGTCGTGTCGGTGACGCCGAGCGGCGGGTGGGTGCCGGCGGTGATCGCGGGGCGCACCGGCGTGGGGCTCAGCCAGCGGATGCAGAGCTTCGTGCTGAACCCCGCCGAGGGCCCGTTCAACGTGGTGCAGCCCGGCAAGCAGCCGCGCGTGACGCTCACGCCCTCGATGGCGCTCAAGGACGGCAAGCCGTACCTCTCCTTCGCCGTGCAGGGCGGCGACAGCCAGGACCAGAACCTCCTGCAATACTTCCTGAACGTGGTGGAGTGGGGGATGAACGCGCAGGAAGCCGCCGAGGCCCCCAACATCAACTCGTTCCAGTTGCGCTCCTCCTTTGGGGGCCACGAGTCGCGCCCGGGCCGCATCCTCCTGGCCGAGAACACGCCGCCCGAAGTCCGCGCGCAGCTCCAGCGCATGGGCTACGAGTTGACCTTCGAAAAGATCACCTCCGGCCCCATCAACGGCATCTTCTTCGACCGCGCCCACGGCACCTTTTGGGGCGGCTCCAGCATCCACGGGGAGGACTACGGAATCGCGTGGTGAGGGAAGTGCGTTAGTGCGTTAGTGCGCCGGGGTTCATGCATCCGGCAAAGAGCGGCTCCCGGCGCAGGTCGCCGGGAGCCGCTCTGAACAGGCTGCGACCGTGCGCCTGCTTTACGGCTCCAGGCCCCCGCCACCGGTGCTCTTGGCGTAGCAGACGAAGGTGCCGCTCGCCGTCGCGGTCGCGCCAGCCGCATCGCGTACCGTGATGCTGACGGGATAGCTGTCGGTGCACACGCCCTGGATGTACGAGCTGTCGGGACCATCCGACTGGTAGCTGACGATGACGTCCCAGTCGTACGTATTGCCGCCCGCGCCCCCGCTCGTCTCGGCGTAGCACTCCGTCTCGTTGTAGTAGAGGCCGCCTCCCCCGATGTCTTGACAGAACAGGCTGGTGACGGTCAGGGCCGAGCTGGTGCTGAACGCCGGCCCGCGCGCCGGCTGCGGCTGCGTGGGCGAGTCGCCGCAGGCCGCGAGCGCCAGCGCGACGGCAGCGGCCGACAGGGTGAAGACGTGCCGCAGGGAGGCCTCCTCTGCTTGGGTGGGTGGAAGGCGCGCGGACGAGCGACACTCTTCCGTATTAACTGTCGTTTAAGGGTAGTGCGGATCGGCGCAGCGTGCAAGCCCTCCGCACGGCCGAGCTCCGCGAGCCTTGCAGAGGCGCGCGGCGCAGTGGTACCCTACCCCGGACGTTTACAGCCACCCCGGTTCTCAGCCATGCGACTTCCTTTCGCGCTCGCCGCGCTCCTTTTCACCGCGAACGCGCAGCCGGCGCCCAGTCCCTCGTTCGCCGAGCCCTCGCTGTCGCCGGACGGGCGCGAGATCGCCTTCACCTCCGGCGGCGACATCTGGACGGTGCCCGCGGGGGGCGGCGAGGCGCGCCTCCTGGTCTCGCATCCCGCCACCGAGTCGCGCCCCGTGTACTCGCCGGATGGGCGGCGGGTGGCGTTCGTCTCCACGCGCACCGGGAACGGGGACGTCTACGTGCTCGACTTCGCCTCCGGCGATGTGGGCCGAATCACCTGGGACGATGCCAACGACCAGCTGGACGGCTGGTCGCGCGACGGGCGCTGGCTGTACTTCAGCAGCACCAGCCGCGACATCGCCGGGATGAACGACGTCTACCGCGTGAGCGCGTCCGGCGGCACGCCCATGCGCGTGGCGGCGGACCGGTACACGAACGAGTTCTTTGCGGCTCCGGCGCCGGGGGACTCGGTGCTGGCGATTACGGCCCGCGGCATCTCGTCGGCGCAGTGGTGGCGGCTGGGGAGCAGCCACATCGACCAGTCGGAGATCTGGCTGGTGCGCCCCGCGAGCGGCTCCGCGCCGCCGCGCTACAAGCAGGGAACGCAGGGCGGCGCGCGGGAGCTGTGGCCGGCGTGGAGCCCGGACGGGCGCACCCTCTACTACGCGTCGGACCGCGGCGGAGCGCAGAACCTGTGGGCACACCCGCTGGGCGGCGCGCCGCGGCAGCTCACGCGCTTCCGCGACGGGCGCGTGCTCTGGCCCAGCATCTCGGCCGACGGGCGCACCATCGTCTTCGAGCGCGACTTCCGCATCTGGTCGCTGGACGTGGCGAGCGGGCGCGCGGCGGAGGTGCCCATCGTGCGCCGCGGCACTCCGGCGGTCCCCGCCACCGAGCGCCTGGTGCTCAACGACGGGATCCGGGAGCTCGCCCTCTCTCCGGACGGGAAGAAGGTCGCTTTCGTGGTGCACGGCGAGGTCTTCTCCGCCGCCAGCAGGGAGCCGGGCGACGTGCCCCGCGTCACCACCACGCCGGAGGCGGAGTCGCAGATCACCTGGGCCCCGGACAGCCGCCGCCTGGCGTACGTCTCGCTGCGCGACGGCACCTCCGCCATCTACCTCTACGACTTCGGCACCGGCGCGGAGACCCGCCTGACGAACTCGGACGCGGGAGAGCATTCTCCGCACTTCTCCCCCGACGGCAGGTCACTGGCCTTCGTGCGCGGCGGAACGGAGCTGCGGGTGCTGGATCTCGCCACGCGGCGGGAACGCATGCTGGCCACCGGGGCGCTGGAGAGGCCGCCGCTCACCTCCGACCGCTCCATCGCCTGGTCGCCCGACGGGGAATGGATCGCGTACTCGGCGGCGGGGGAGCGGCTCTTCCGCAACGTCCACGTGGTGCCGGCGGCGGGAGGCCCCAGCCGCCCCGTCTCGTTCCTGGCCAATTCCTCCACGGGAAACACCATCTCGTGGGGCCGGGACGGCACCTTCCTCCTCTTCGAGAGCGGCCAGCGCACGGAGCGCTTCCAGCTCGCGCGGGTGGACCTGGTCCCGCGCACGCCGCGCTTCCGCGAAGACCAGTTCCGCGACCTCTTCCAGCAGGAGAACCCGCGCAACCCCACGCCCCCGGCCGATTCCGCCGCCCGCCCTAGGCGCGATTCCGCGGCGGCTCCGGCGGGTGGCCGACGCATCGCCTTCGAGGAGATCCGGCGCCGCCTCTCGCTCCTGCCGGTGGGGGTGGACGTGGGCTACCAGGCGATCAGCCCTGACGGCAAGCAGGTGCTGCTGATCGCGGGAGCGGCGGGGCAGCAGAACCTCTACCTCTACTCGCTGGACGAGCTTTCGCGCGAGGAGCCGGTGGCGCGGCAGATCACCTCCACCTCAGGGGCCAAAGGCGACGCCTTCTGGTCGCCCGACGGCAGGGAGATCTACTACCTGGATGCGGGGCGCATCCACTCCGTGACGGTGGCGAACCGCCAGGTGCGGCCGGTCGCCGTCGCGGCGGAGATGGAGGTGGACTTCGCGCGGGAGAAGAGGGCGGTGTTCGAGCAGGCGTGGAGCTACCTGCGCGACCACTTTTATGACGAGGGCTTCCACGGCGCGGACTGGAGCGCCGTGCGCGCCCGCTATGCGCCGCATGCCGCGGGCGCCCGCACTCCGGACGAGCTGCGCCGCGTGCTGCAGCTCATGGCGGGCGAGCTCAACGCCTCGCACCTGGGCGTGAACCCGCCCGCGGGCTCGAGCACTCCCTCCACGGGCCGCCTGGGGCTCTTCTGGGACGCCGCCGAGTACGAGCGCTCCGGCCGGCTGCGGGTCTCCGAGGTCATCCCGCTTGGCCCGGCGGACGTTGCGGGCGGCATCGAGCCCGGCGACTACCTGCTGCGGGTGGAGGGCGAGGCCATCACGCCGCGCACCAACCTGGACCAGCTCCTCGCTTTCCGCATCGGGCGCCGCACGGTGCTGCGGGTGGCCTCGCGGGGCGGCGCCGAGCGCGACGTGGTGGTGCGCCCGGTGAACGCGGCGACGGAGAAGGGGCTCCTGTACCGCGAGTGGGTGGAGGGGAACCGGCGTTACGTGGAGCGCGCCAGCGGCGGGCGGCTGGGCTACGTGCACATGTTCGACATGTCCGAGGGCTCGCTCGCGCAGCTCTATCTGGACCTGGACGCCGAGAACCACGGCCGCGAAGGCGTGGTGATCGACCTGCGCAACAACAACGGCGGCTTCGTGAACGTGTACGCCACGGACGTCTTCGCGCGCCGCCCGTACCTCACCATGACGCCGCGCGGCATGCGCTCCGCCCCCGCGCGCGGCCAGCTGGGGCAGCGCGCGCTGGAGCGCCCCACCGTCCTCGTCGTCAACCGCCACTCCCTCTCGGACGCGGAAGACTTCACCGAGGGCTACCGTACCCTGGGTCTGGGCCAGGTGGTGGGCGAGCCGACGGCGGGGTGGATCGTCTTCACCTGGAACGTGCCGCTGGTGGACGGCTCCATCGTGCGGCTCCCCCGCTCGCGCATCACCGACAACCGCGGGCAGAACATGGAGCTCAACCCGCGCCCCGTGGACGTTCGCTCGCAGCGCGCCCTCGGAGAAAGCTACCTGCAGCGGGACACGCAGTTGGACGCGGCGGTGCGGACGCTGTTGGGCGCGGCGCGGTAGGGGGAACAACGGGGAACCGGGAACGGGAGGTACGGCCCGCCGCGACAGATGTCGTGGCCGGCCGATGTGCCCCGTAGGGGCGCGATTCATCGCGCCCGCCCTCTCCCCCACCTCGACCCCGTCCCGTTGCACCCAAATCGTAAGCCACCCCGCGTGGCTGCGCGTGCCCGCCCCCGCAAGGTTCCACTGCGGCTACGCACCAGCCCACGCAACCGCCCCTCCCCCATCAGTTTGGGGGAGGGGCAGCGAGGAACGAGCGGAGAGAGGGCCCCCGCCTACTGGTACTGGATGTACAGCGGCTCCGGCCAGAGCTGCAAAAGGTCCCGCGGCTGCGTCAGCGGGTCGCCCCTCTTGGTGTCGTTGTGGTAGAAGTTCTTCCACCCGGTGAACTGTGCCGGGTAGCGCACCACGTAGTCGCGGTACGAGTCATACTTCAGCCACGGCGCGCCCCACCCGTCCATGTGCATCACCAGCTGCACCTCCGGGCGCAGGCGGACGTTCTGCACGTCCGGCACCATGCCGCGCGTGAAGCGGTGGATGATCAGCAGCTTGGGCGGCAGGTTGTTCTCCTTCACGATCTGCGTCAGCCGGTCCATCACCCAGTTGATGTCGGCCGCGTACATCGTCCCGATCTTGCGCCCCGGCACCACACCGCCGCGCATGTAGAACTCGGGGTCCACCGCGAAGTGCACGTCCGGCCGCTTCAGGACGGAGTCGAAGCGCGGCATGATGCTGCGGATGTCGTCCGTGCCCACCTGGACGTCGATGAACAGGATGCCGTTGATCGACTGCGCCATCTTGTGGATGGAGTCCACCACCGCGTCGCGGATCTGCGTGCGATACTTGCCCGAGGGGCCTGCGTCGCCCTGCGCCACCACGGCGATCAGGTGCAGGCCGGGGACGACCGGCGTGTTGGGATCGGCTTCCTTCCACTGGTTCACCTGGCGCGTCAGGCGCGCGAGCATCTCGTCGCGCGGAAACTCGCCCAGGGCGCCCATCCGCTTGGAGGCCGGGTTGCCGTAGTAGACCACCACCCGGTTGCACGGGAGGATGGCGCCATCCTTGAACGGCGGCATCTTGGGGTACCACCCCTGCTCCACCGCGAACGCCGGGTTCTTCCCCGCGCCGGGGCGCTTGGCCGTGGAGTCCGCCTTGAGCGTGTTGGCCGCGGCGGTCAGGCGCTGCTGCCGCTGCTCCAGGCACTGCTGCGCCTGGGCCGCGGTGTTCCCGTGCTTGAACTGCGTCGGGGGAGCCGCGGCCTGCGCCGCCGCCGCCGTGTCTCCACCCGTGGTGCCGCCCTTGGCCGCGGCGCCGGCTGTCCCCTTGGCCTCACCGCCCTTGGCGGCGTCGTCGCCGCCGCACGCGGCCAGCGCCGCCACAAGGAGAGCGGCGGCGGGCGCCTTCCAGAACGATCTCGTTTCCGTCACGGCAATCTCCTTCGATGAGCGGCTCGCGGGCCGCGACTGTCAACTCTGCGCCCTTCCGCGCATGCGGGGTCGGCGGCGCTCCTGCAAGGTTCGTGGCAGCGCGCTCGTCCTATTCGCGAACTGCGTGCCCGCGCGCCGCCAGGTAGCGCCGCGCCTCCGCCAGGGTGTACTCGCCGAAGTGGAAGATGGAGGCCGCCAGCACCGCGTGCGCCCCCGCGGCGAGCCCCGCGTCCAGGTGCTCCAGCGCCCCCGCGCCCCCCGACGCGATCACCGGAATCCGCACCGCGCCGCTCACCGCACGCAGCAACTCCAGGTCGTAGCCGTCGCGCGTCCCGTCGCGGTCCATCGAAGTAAGCAGGATCTCCCCCGCACCGAGCGACTCCACCCGCCGCGCCCACTCCACCGCATCGATCCCGGCAGCGCGCCGCCCGCCGTGCGTGAAGACCTCGTAGCCGCTCTCGGACGACTCGCTCCCGCGCGCGTCGATCGCCACCACCACGCACTGCGAGCCGAAGTGCGCCGCCGCGCGCGCCACCAGCGCCGGGTCCTCCAGAGCCGCGGTGTTCACCGACACCTTGTCCGCCCCGGCGCCCAGGATGGCGACGAAGTCTTCCACCGAACGCACGCCGCCGCCCACGGTGAAGGGGATGAAGATGGACTCGGCGGTGCGGCGGATCACCTCCAGCATCGACGAGCGCCCCTCGTGCGACGCGGTGATGTCCAGGAAGCAGAGCTCGTCGGCGCGTTCGGCGTCGTAGCGCACCGCCTGCTCCACGGGGTCGCCGGCGTCGCGCAGCCCCTCGAACTGGATCCCCTTCACCACCCTGCCCTCCTTGACGTCCAGGCAGGGGATGATGCGCTTGGCTAGCCCCATGACAGCTCCCTCAGCCGCGCCACCATCCCATCGCCCAGGGTGCCGCGGTAGACGCCCTCGACGGGCCCCCGCAGCAGGAGGGCGAAGTCGTCGCGCACCTCCACGTGCAGCGATCCGCCCGGCATCCTCACCTCCACGTTTCGCTCGGTGACCATGCCGCGTCTCACCGCGGCGGCGGCGACGGCGCACGCGCTGGAGCCGGAGGCGCGCGTCTCCCCCGCCCCGCGCTCCCACACCCACGCCTCCACCGCGCCCGGCTCCGCGGGGACGGCGAACTGCACGTTGCTGCCGCGCGCGAAGGCCGGGTGGGTGGAGATCTGCGGCGCGCGGCGGCGCAGGTCCTCCACGTCCAGCTCGTCCATGAAGACGACGCAGTGCGGATTGCCGATGGAGACGGTGTTGATGAGCACCGCGTCGCCGGCCTCCAGCTCCAGCGCCTCGTTGTCCACCTCGCGCTCGTCGCCGGCGAGCCCCACGTCCGTGCTGCGGAACGAGGCGGTCCCCATCTCCGCCTCCACCATCAGCACCCCGCCGCCCATCGCGCCCACCACCGTCATCCCCACGATGCCGCCGGGCGTCTCCACGCTGAAGGGCACGCCGACGCTGGCCTCGCCGCGCTCCAGCAGGTACGCGGCGAAGATGCGCAGACCGTTGCCGCTCTTCTCCGCCTCGGTTCCGTCGGGGTTGAAGATACGCAGCCCGAAGTCCGCCGCCGTCGGCCCCGTGCGCCCCAGGATCCCGTCCGATCCGACCCCCGTGTGCCGGTCGCAAACCAGCCGCACGGCGGGGGGCGTGAGGTCGAACGGGAGCGCGTCCAGCTCCAGCACGACGTAGTCGTTGCCGAGCCCGTGGCCCTTGTAGAACTCCGCCATCTCACTCCTCGTCGGAAGGCTCGTCCTCGCCGCCCTGCGCCGTCCCGAGCGCGTCGATCGCCTCAAAGATCTCCACGATCCGCTGCATCAGGTGCGTGATCACGGCCGATCGGTCCGCGCGCTCGCTCGGGTCCGCGGACGGGGTCTCCTGGAGTCGGCGGAGAACCCGGTTGAGGCGCCCGACCTCCATCAGCAGCGTGTCCATCGCGTAGGCGAAGCGCGGCCCTTCGTCCCTGCCTGGCAGCTCGGATTCTTCAGTCATGCCATCTCCGCTGGATGAGTGTGCATTCCCCAACCGCATGGCTCGTCGTTCATATCCGCGCGAAGTTGCCCAGGATGCGCAGCCCGTCTTCCTGGCTCTTTTCGGGATGGAACTGGATTCCCCACACGTTGTCGCGCCGCACGATGGACGCGAAGGCGTCGTCGTAGATGCAGCGGCCGAGGACGTGCTCGCCGTCGGCTTCCAGGACGGCGTAGGAGTGGACGTGGTAGAAGTAGCGCGGCTTGGGCCCCGCGACCCCCTCCAGAACGGGGTCGCCCTCCGCGGTGCGCACGAACTCGACGGAGTTCCAGCCGACGTGCGGGAGGGGGAGGTCGGTGCGCAGGCGCTTCACCGTGCCCGGGATCAGGCCGAGGCCGGGGCTGCGGGGCGCCTCCTCGCTCCCGTCGTAGATGAGCTGCATCCCCACGCAGATGCCCAGGAAGGGGCGCTGCGTGTCGATGAACTCGCGAACCGCATCGCCCAGTCCGCTCTCCTCCAGCCTCGTCATGCACTGCCCGAAGTGGCCCTGGCCCGGCAGGACCAGCCGGTCCGCGCCACGCGCAACGGCGGGGTCGGAGGTCAGCGTCACCTCGGTCCCCTCGTGCTCGAACGCCTTGGCGACGGAGCGCAGGTTCCCCGCCCCGTAGTCCAGCAGGACGATGGAGGGCTTCACAGCGCTCCCTTGGTCGAGGGAACCTCGCCCGCGCGGCGCGGATCGGATGCGGTGGCGGCGTCCAGCGCGCGGGCGGCGGCCTTGAAGGTCGCCTCCACCACGTGGTGCGCGTTGTCGCCGCGAATGCCGTCCAGGTGCATCGTCAGCCGCGACTCCATCGCGAATCCGCGCCAGAACTCCGCCGACAGCGCCGCATCGAACTCGCCGATGCGCGGCTGGCCCGCGGGGAGCGGTACATGGAAGTGCAGAAAGGGGCGTCCGGATACGTCCACAACCGCGCGCACCAGCGCCTCGTCTAGCGGCACGGTGGCATCCGCGTAGCGCACGATGCCGCGCTTGTCCCCCAGCGCGTCCAGGAAGGCGCCGCCCAGCGCGATCCCCACGTCCTCCACCGTGTGGTGCGCGTCGATGTGCAGGTCGCCCGTGCACTCGACCTCCAGGTCGAACATCCCGTGGCGGGCCAGCGCGTCCAGCATGTGGTCGAAGAAGCCGACGCCGGTCCTCACCTCGGCCGTCCCCGTGCCGTCCAGCTCGACGCGGACGCGGATCTGCGTCTCGCGCGTGCTCCGCTCCCTCGTGCCGACGCGGCTCATCGCGCCTCCTCCATGATCGCGCGGACGGCGCCCAAAAAGGCGTCGTTCTCCTCCGGCGCGCCGACGTTGACGCGCAGGCAATCGTCCAGCATCGGGTACTTGCTTACGTCGCGGATCAGGATGCCGTGCTCGTCCAGCAGCCGCTGGAAGAGCGCCGTGTGGGTGATCTTCGGCGACTCCACGCGGAAAACCCAAAAGTTGGCCTCGCTCGGGTACACGCGCAGCCCTGGGATCGCGCTCATCTCGCGGATCAGCCGGTCGCGCTCTTCGCGCAGCTTCGCCACCCCCGGCTCCAGCAGATGCCGGGCCCGCAGCACCTCCGCCGCGGCGACCTCGGTGAAGAAGTTCACGTTGTACGGCAGCTTGGCCTTGTTCACCTCGGCCGTGAGCGCCGGGTGGGCCAGCATGTAGCCCGCGCGCAGCCCCGCCATCGCCATCGCCTTGCTGAAGGTACGCAGCACCACGAGGCGCGGATGCTCGCGGAGGAGCGGGATCGCGTCCGCCCCGCCGAACTCCACGTATGCCTGGTCCGCCAGCACCAGCGCCTCGGTTTCGTCGTGGATGCGCACGATCTCGTCCTCGGTGAGCGCCGCCCCCGTCGGGTTGTTGGGCGTGCACAGGACGACCACCGACGCGCGGCTCTCGCGTGCGGCGCGGATGATGGCGTCCACGTCGAAGCGCAGGTCGGTGGCGAGCGGCACGGACACGACCTCGCCGGCGTTCACCTCCGTCATCAGCCGGTAGAGCGTGAACGTCGGCTCGGGGATCACGACCGACGTCCCCGGGGCCACGACCACGGCGAGCACGGACTGGATCAGCTCGTTCGACCCGTTCGCCACCAGGATGCCCTCCGCCGGCCACCCCGTCGCCTCGGCCACCGCGGCGATGAAGTTGGACGCGACGAAGGGCGGGTAGCGGTTCCACGGCCGGTCCGCGAGGATGGCGGCGATGCGCGCCTTGACGTCGTCGGGGACGTCCCAGGGGTTCTCGTTCTGGTTGAGCTTGATGCGCGGCTCGTACGGGCGCAGGGTGTACGCCCCCATCGCGCGGACGGAGGGCTTCACCAGCCCCAGGACGGCATCGGCGTTCAGGTCGGTCACCACGGGCTTCCCGGTCGAAAAACGAGAGGAGGGCGCGGCCCCTGTGCCGCGCCCCTCCGGTCCCATCCACGAATCCATCGAGGACGGGTCATCGCTCCACGTGGATGATCTGGTCGCGGCGCGTCCCCACGGACACGTAGCGGATCGGCACCTCCGTCAGCTCCTCGATGCGGCGCAGGTACGCCTGCGCCGCCGCGGGAAGGTCGTCCCAGCGGCGCGCGTCGGCGGTGGAGGTCTGCCACCCCTCCATGGTTTCATACACCGGCTCGGCCTCGGCCAGCAGCCCCAGGTCGCCGGGGAAGTCCACCAGCGACTCCCCGCCCGCCTGGTAGCTCACCGCGATCCTGACCTCCGGGAGCGTGTCCAGCACGTCCATCTTGGTGACGGCCAGCCCGGTGAGCCCGTTGACGCGCGCCGCGTACCTCACCACCACCGCGTCGAACCACCCGCAGCGCCGCGGCCTCCCCGTGGTCGCGCCGTACTCGCCCCCCAGGTCGCGGATCTGCTCCTGCATCGGTGACGGGAACTCGGTGGGGAGCGGCCCCTCGCCCACGCGGGTCGTGTACGCCTTCACCACGCCGTACACCTCCGCGATCGCCGTCGGGCCCACGCCCACACCCAGCGCCGCGCCCCCGGCCGTGGTGTTCGAAGACGTGACGTACGGATAAGTCCCGTGGTCCACGTCCAGCAGCGCCCCCTGCGCGCCTTCCAGCAGCACGCGCTCGCCGGCCCGGATCGCGTCGTGGATCACGCGCCCGGTGTCCACCATGATGGGGAGGAGCCGGTCGCGGATCGACATCACCTCGGCCACGAGCGCGTCCGCGTCCACCCGCTCGTCGGTGTCCAGCAGCGAGAGCCGCTCGTTGACGCGCACGGCGGCGGCCCTCAGCCGCTCCTCGGCGCGGGCGGCATCGCGCAGGTCGGCCACACGGATCCCCTGGCGCGCCACCTTGTCCTCGTACGCCGGCCCGATCCCCCGCCCCGTGGTGCCGATCTTCCCGGCGCCGCGGTGCTGCTCGGCCGCGCGGTCCAGGAGCTTGTGGTACGACAGGAGGAGGTGCGCCCGTCCGCTGACCCCCACGCGCGGCGCGGCGTCGATGCCGCGCGCGGTGAGCTTGTCCAGCTCCTGGAAGAACTGGAAGGGATCGAGCACCACGCCGTTCCCCAGCAGGCAGCGCCGGTTGGGGTGGAGGATGCCGGAGGGGATCTGGTGGAGGATGAACTCCTCGGTCCCCACGTGCACGGTATGCCCCGCGTTGGCCCCGCCCTGGTAGCGTGCGACCACGTCCACCTCCTCCGCGAGGACGTCGACAATCTTCCCCTTCCCCTCGTCCCCCCACTGGGAGCCGACGATCACCACACACCCGTTCTTGCCAGTCATCTCGGACGCGAACTCGAGGAAGCCAAACGCGAAACGCGGCCCCGCCGCAAAGGTGGGACCGCGCTCGACGTATCCTGGGGCGAATGTAGGCGGGGGGCGGGGGCGGTGTCAACAGAGGGGCCCCCCCCCGCTCGTTCCTCGCGACCCCTCCCCCAATAACTACCTGGGGGAGGGGTGATCCGCGGGTCTCTATGCGGGTGGCGAGGGCAGCGCGGCGCCAATGCGGGCGAGAACGGCTTCGATGTCGTTGAAGACCTCCTCGTTGCGGAAGCGGAGTACGCGGACTCCGTGGGAGGCGAGCCACGCATCGCGCGCGGCATCGTACTCACACCTGCTGTCGTGGATCGGCCCGTCCAGCTCTACGCAGAGCCGCCCAGCCGGGCAGTAGAAGTCGAGGATGGCGCGCCCGACCGGGTGCTGACGCCGGAAGTTGTAGCCCAGGAGTTGCGCCCCCCGGAGCCGCTTCCACAACACCCGCTCCGCCGGCGTTAGCCGCCGCCGTAGCTCTTTTGCCCTCGCGTCGAGCTCAGGCGAAGTCTTCCGAATTCGTCGCTGGTTCATCCATACAGATACCCCGGATGGGCACGACCACCCCTCCCCCAGGTAGTTATTGGGGGAGGGGTCGCGAGGAACGAGCGGGGGAGGGGGCCTGCGGTGCCTGTTGCTCACACCTCACACTTCACACCCCCACCCGCAGCTCCCCCAGCGCGTCCCCCACCGTGTGCACCGACCCCGTCACCAGCACCGTCCCGTACGGCGCCATCGTCGTGACCCGCTGGAGTGCCGTGGTGAAGTCCGGGATCACCCGCACCGCCACCCCCCCCGGCACTTCAAGCCCCGCCGCCACCGCCTCCGGGTCCCAGCGCCGCGACTCGGGGGCGGTGGGGGCGACGGTGAGCACGACCGCGTCCATGCGCGCCGCGAGCGGCGGGAGCATGGCGCGCCAGTCCTTGTCGGAGAGGATGCCGGCGAGGAGGACGCGCGGGCGGGGGAGCTCCAGTGCGTCCAGCGTGGCGGCGAGCGACTCGACGCCCGCGGGGTTGTGCGCGACGTCGAACACCCACGTCAGCCCGTTCCTCACCTCCACCTGCATGCGCCCCGGCCAGCGCACCCCCGCAAGGCCCGCCTCCACCGCGTCCCACCCCGGCCGCAGGTCCTCGGGGAGCATGCTCAGCAGCTCGGCGGCCAGCGCGGCGTTGCGGGCCTGGTGCGCGCCGATCAGCGGCGTGTGCACCTCGCGCTCGCCCCAGCGCGCGGAGGCCAGGCGGAAGCGCGTCCCCTCCAGCGACAGGCGCAGGTCGTCCACGCGCGCGGCGTCGTCGAGCGCGAAAAAGGGGGCGCCCACCTCCTCCGCACGGCAGCGCAGGACGTCCAGGGGGAGCGGCTCCGATTCGCCCGCGAGGGCGGGGACGCCAGGCTTGAAGATCCCCGCCTTCTCCCACGCGATCTCGCCCGGGGTGTTGCCCAGGTACTCCGTGTGGTCGATGCCGACGTTGGTGACGGCGGTCGCGATGGGGGTGAGGACGTTAGTGGAGTCGAGGCGCCCGCCGAGGCCGACTTCCACCACGGCCGCATCCACCCCCGCCTCCGCGAAGCAGAGGAAGGCGATGGCGGTGGTGGCCTCGAAGAAGGTGGCGCCCGACTCCTCGATGGCGGGACGCAGGCGGGCCTCGCACGCCAGCAGGAGATCGCGCTCCACCGGCGCGCCGCCGATGCGGATGCGCTCCGCGAAGGAGATCAGGTGCGGCGAGGTGTAGAGGCCGACGATGCGGCGCGGGTCGGCGGCGCGCAGCGCGGCGTCGCAGAGCGCGCTTACGGAACCCTTGCCGTTCGTGCCGCCGACGTGGAGCGCACGGAAACGCCGGTGTGGATCACCCACACCGGCGAGGAGCGCCTGCGTCCGTTCCAGACCCCAGCGGATGCCGCCCGCGGGCCGGGCGAAGAGCCAGGCCCCGGGTTCGTCCGCGCGCGTCACGGGGCGTCGGGAGCCACGTTCAGCGCGAAGTCCTCCGGCGCGGGAAGCGCCAGCATGTGCCGCAGCAGGCGCGACACCTCGCGCTTCATGCTCCGCCGGTCCACGATGCGGTCCAGCATCCCGTGCTCCAGCAGGAACTCGGCGCGCTGGAAGCCCTCGGGGAGCTCCTGCTTGATCGTCTGCTCGATCACGCGCGGCCCCGCGAAGCCGATCAGCGTCCCCGGCTCGGCCAGGTTGGCGTCGCCCAGCATGGCGTACGAGGCCGTGACGCCGCCCGTGGTGGGGTCGGTGAGGATGGAGATGTAGGGGAGCCCCGCCTCGTCCATCTGCGCGAGCACGGCGGAGGTCTTCGCCATCTGCATCAGCGAAAAGATCCCCTCCATCATCCGCGCCCCGCCGGAAGCGGAAACGATGATCAGCGGCTGCTCCTTCTCCAGAGCCCGCAGACCCGCGCGCGCCAGCTTCTCCCCCACCACCGAGCCCATCGACCCGCCGATGAAGGCGAAGTCCATCACGCCGATGGACACTGGGATCTCGTCGAGCTTCCCCTCGCCGGTGATGACGGCCTCGCCGTGGGCACTCTTGCGCTCGGCGGCGGCCAGGCGGTCCTTGTACGCCTTGAGGTCCACGAACTTGAGCGGGTCGGCGGAGCGCAGGTCGCGGTCGCGCTCGCGGAACGTCCCCTCGTCCATCAGCAGCGCCACGTAGCCGTTGGCCGGCAGCCGCATGTGGTGGGCGCAGGTGGGGCAGACGTTCCAGTTCTCCTTGAGCTTCTCGCGGTACAGGATGTCCCCGCAGGCGGGGCACTTCTCCCACACGTCGCCGGGAAGGTCGCGCCGGTCGGCCGCCTGAAGGCGCGTCTTGGGTTTGCGGAACCAGGCCATTGAGAGGGACTAGGGAATGGGGATTAGGAATAGGGATCAAGGACCGGGACTGAGGAACGGCATCGGCGAATCCGCCGCTGTTCACCTAATCCCTGATCCCTGATCCCTGATCCCCGCAGTTCCGCTATCTCGCCGTCTCCGCGGCTATTCGCTGCACCACCGCCATCGCCACGATGTTCAGCAGGAGGAACGAGCCGCCGTACGAGATGAAGGGGAGCGGGATGCCGGTGATGGGCATGATCCCCACCGTCATCCCCACGTTCACCAGCACGTGCGCGAACCAGCTCCCCAGCAGACCGATGGGCACCAGTGAGGCGAAGGGGTCGCGCGAGCGCTCGGCCACGTGGATCAGCCGCCAGAAGATCAGGCCGAACGCGACCAGCACCGCCATCACTCCGATGAAACCCGTCTCCTCGCCCACCACGGCGAAGATGAAGTCGGTGTGCTGCTCGGGAAGGAAGGCCAGGCGCTTCTGCGAGCCGTCCAGGAATCCCTTCCCCCACAGCCCGCCGCTCCCGATGGCCACACGCGACTGGATCAGGTTGTACCCCGCCCCGCGCGCGTCGATCATCGGGTCCAAAAAGACCAGGAGGCGGTTCTTCTGGTAGGGCTTCAGCGTGTTCCACAGCGGCAGCGCCACGCCGCCCGCCACGGCGTTGGCCATCCAGATGGAGGCCTTCTCGGCCAGGAAGGCGTCGCGGTACAGCAGCAATATCAGCAGCACGACGATGTACACGCCCCACACGATCGGGTTGATCGAGATGAAGAGCGAGAGCGCAGGGCTGACCAGGAAGAAGATGGTCATCAGCGGCGTCCCGGCCCAGAAGAGGCACCACACCAGGATCGAGCCGAACACCATCGCCGAGCCCAGGTCGGGCTGCGCCAGCACCAGCACCATGGGGACCATCACCACCACGATCGGCTTCCACAGCGCCCACAGCGTCCGCGGCGGCTCCCGCCACTCGCCCAGGACGCGCGCCAGCATCATGGCCGTGGCGAGCTTGGCCAGCTCCGCCGGCTGCAGGCGCAGCGGCCCGATCACGATCCAGCTCTTGATCCCGCCCGTCGTCTCGCCGCCGGAGCCGATGACGGGGACCAGGAGGAGGAGGACCAGCGAGAGGGCGTAGGCCGGCTGCGCGCCCCACTCCAGCCACCCCACCGGGACGCGCAGGATGAGCGGCACCAGGAGCAGCGAGAGGCAGAACCAGATGATCTGGTTGCGCCAGGCGCCCTGTGCGCGGGTGTACCCCACGTCCACCACGCCGGCGCTGAACACCATGGCGATCCCAAAGATCGCCAGTGCCACCACCAGCACGAAGAGGAGGGGATCCCCCAGGCGAAGCGCCCTGTACCTTCTCATATGCGGATCCCTACACCAGCGCGCGGTACACGGTTACGGCCGCCAGCCCCGCCGCCGCGGCGTACAGCGCCGCCAGGGGCGAGAGGGTGAACAGCACGGACGCGGGCCCCGCCAGGGCCCGCGAAGAGAGCACTCCCCACAGGAACAGGTCGAACAGGTACTTCCCCAGCGCCAAAAAGGTCACCAGAAGCACAGGCGAGTCGCCGGCCAGCACCTCGCGCGAGCGGGAGGCCAGGTACCCCAGCACCGCCAGGACCAGCGCGCTGGCCCCCATGGTGAAGGGGTTCACACCGCCGTCCAGCACGCCGAAGAGCACGCCCAGCCCGGCGGCGGCCCCGGCGCGCATCCGGCGCGCGGCCAGCAGCAGCGCCACCGTCAGCAGGTCGGGCACGTAGAACCCCAGCCCGAGCCCCACCCGCAGCACGAAGTGGAGGATCACCAGCCCCGCGATCAACCCCACGAACTGCCACCGCGTTCCTTCCGTCATCGATCGTCCGCCGCTCGGTCAGGGGTTGGTCGGCGCCGGAAGCCCCGGCGGCACCCGGGGCGCGTTCGGGTCCACCACGCGCCCGGGAAGCTCCGGAGTCGGGTCCACGATCGCCGGGCGCCGCTGCCGCTGCTGCTGCTGCTGTGGCCTTGGGCGCGGCGCCGTGGCACGGGGCTGCGGGCGCGCCGGCGCCGTGGGCGTCGCCGCGTCGGGCGAGACCGCCGGCCCGGTGGCGCGCGCCGAGTCGCGCTCGGCCGCGCTCAGCGTAACGCCCCACGCCGCCGCCAGGTCCTGGTCGGTCAGCGCCTTGGTGGGCGCGCCCAGGATCAGCACGTGTCCCATCTGCGCCGGGCTCACCAGGGGCCGGATGTAGTACACCCGCTGCCATCCGCCCTCGGCGCGCCCGGCGCCCGCCACGCGCCCCACGGGGATGCCGCGCGGGTAGAGCCCGCCGTCGCCCGAGGTCACGATCAGCGACCCGTTGGGCGGCTGCGTGTGGAAGGCCACCGGCGTCAGCGCCAGCATCCGCTCGCCCTGGGGGCCGTTGGTGGGCTTGGCGATCCCGTACGTCTCGCCGTCCTGCGTCATCACGCTCAGCCCGAACTCGGGGTGCGTCCAGTCGATCCCCACGGCCGAGCGGTCGCCCAGCCGCCAGACGCTCCCCACCAGCCCCTCGGCGGTCACGATCGCCGCGGCAGTGCCGACCCCCTCGCGCCGCCCGGCGGAGAGCTGCAGCGTGCCCGTGGCGCCCACGCCGCGCCCGCGCGAAGCCTCGGCGGCGACGAAGGAGTAGCCCAGCCGCTCGCGGAAGCCCATCAGGGCGCGCAGCTCGCGGTTCTCCTGCGCCAGGTTGGCCTGCCCCACCAGGAAGGCGGCCAGCGAGTCGCGCTCGGCGCGCAGCTCGCCCGCGTTGCCGAAGCGTCCCGCCCGGTCCGCCGCCCCGCCCTGCATGGCGATCACGGGGAACAGCGCGGTGTTGCGCACCCCCGTCGCCAGCCCGGTGCGGTACGTGTCCGGCAGGTTGAACAGGAGCAGCGCCAGCACGGTGAACCCGGCGGCGATCCCCAGGTCCCGCTTGCGCCCGCGCTCGCCCGCGCCTTTGAGGTAGGGCCGAAATGTGCTCACGTCGTCAACACTCCTCTGTACTTCTGCACGTCGTCCAGGATGCGCCCGGCGCCGCGCACCACGCAGGTGAGCGGCTCCTCGTCCACGTGGATCGGCAGGTTCGTCTCGCGCGCGATCAGCACGTCCAGCCCGCGGATCAGCGCGCCGCCCCCGGTCATCACGATGCCGCGGTCCACGATGTCGCTCGCCAGCTCCGGCGGGGTGATCTCCAGCGCCCGGCGCACCGCTTCCACGATGGCCTGGATCGGCTCCTGGATGCACTCGCGGATCTCCTGCGAATGCACGCGCACCGTCTTCGGGATGCCGGAGACGAGGTCGCGCCCCTTCACGTCCATCTCCCGCTCTTCCCCGGTGCTGAACGCGCTGCCGATCTGGATCTTGACCGCCTCGGCCGTGGCCTCGCCGATCATCAGGTTGTAGTTCTTGCGCAGAAAGGTGACGATGGCGTTGTCGATCTCGTCGCCGCCCACCCGGATCGAGGTGTCGCACACGATGCCGCTCAGCGCGATCACCGCGATCTCCGTCGTCCCGCCGCCGATGTCGATCACCATGTTCCCCGTGGGCGTCTCCACGGGAAGCCCCACGCCGATGGCGGCGGCCATGGGCTCGGCCACCATGTACACTTCCTTGGCCCCGGCCGCGTGCGCGCTGGACCGCACGGCGCGCCGCTCCAGCTCCGTGATCCCCGAGGGGACCCCCACCACCATGGTGGGCTTCAGCTTGAGGAACCTCTTGGAGGTGACCGTCTCCAGGAAGTAGCGGAGCATGATCTCCGTCACGTCCACGTCGGCGATCACGCCGTCCTTGAGGGGGCGCACGGCGGCCACGCCTTCCGGGGTGCGCCCCAGCATGCGCTTGGCCTCCAGCCCGATCCCCTTGATCTTGTTGGTGGCCTTCTCGACGGCCACCACCGAGGGCTCGTTGAGAACGATTCCCTCACCCTTCACGTACACCAGCGTATTGGCGGTCCCCAGGTCGACGGCGATGTCGTTGACCGGGATGAAGTTTCCTTTTCTGAGCCAGCTGAAGGCCATTGCTTCCCGAGGCTGTGCTCCCGGCGCGGCTCGCGCGGCGGGACGGACTGGGCGGGCGTAGCACCCTGTTCGCGGGTGGGTTAGGTGAACCCGAAGCTATGCCCCCCCTTTACCGCACGCAACCCGGCGGAATCCAGGGTTCGCGCAGCGCGGGCCCTCAGATGCACGGCGCATGCCGGGGGGGGAAACGGGGGGAACGGGGAACGGGGAAGGCGGCGCCGGGATTCCTTTCGTGCACCACAACAGCATCCGTACGGGCGCGATTCATCGCCACCGTGCCCGACGCCGCACCGCCGCCCGCTTGCTACACCGAACGTCGGGGCAGACCTGCGTGTCTGCCCGCCCTCGCCCCGCCCCAGACCCCCGCTCTACGCGCGGAAACTCGTGGCGGCCGCCCCATTTGGCTGCCCGCGCCTCCTCCGCTGCGGGAGACTGTCTTCCCGTCCAACGCGTACCGTAGCGCTGCCGCGGGCAGGCCCCGGCCGATGACGCGGCTAAATCCTCGGGCCTGTCGTTCCCCGTTCCCCGTTCCCCTCCCCTCACCTACCCGTCGAACCGAACCCCCCGGTGCCGCGCTCCGTGGGGCTCAGCTCCGCCGCCTCCTCCACCACCGGCGTCTCAAACCGCGCGAATACCAGCTGCGCGATACGGGTGCCGCGGGGGATGGGGACCGGGTCCGTGCCGGCGTTCCACAGGATGACGCGCAGCTCGCCGCGGTAGTCCGGATCGATGGTGGCGGGCGTGTTCGGCAGCGTGATCCCGTGCCGCAGCGCCAGCCCGGACCGCGGCCGCACCTGGCACTCGACGTCGGGCGGCAGCTCGATCTCCAGCCCGGTCGCCACCAGCCGCCGCTCTCCGGGCTGCAGCAGGAAATCGGGCTCTGCGGACGCGACATCGTAGCCCGCGGATCCCTGCGTCTGCCGCGTCGGGAGCGGAAGATCGGGGTTGGTGGGAAGCCTGCGAAAACGCACCATCATGATTGGGTGTCCAGTGAGAATCGGATTATCTCGGAACCTGCCCTCGGCGCCTCTCCGCGTCTCCGCTTGAGACCAAAGCGATGCCGGAGGACGCGAGAAGGCCCGCACCCCTGCAATGGAGTGCGGGCCCCGCGTGAATCGGCCCCGGCGAGCTACGCCAGGACGCTGTTCAGCTCCACCAGTGGCAGCCCGAAGGCCTCGGCGACGCCGGGGTACACCACCTGGCCGCCCACCACGTTCAGTCCCAGGGCGAGCGCGCGGTCCTGGCGGCAAGCCTCCTCCCACCCGAGGCGCGCGAGGCGCGCCGCGTACGGGAAGGTCGCGTTGGTCAGCGCCAGCGTGGAGGTGCGCGGCACCCCGCCCGGCATGTTGGCGACGCCGTAGTGGATCACGCCGTCGATCTCGTAGATCGGGTTCTCGTGCGTCGTGGGGCGGATCGTCTCCACGCACCCGCCCTGGTCCACGGCCACGTCCACGATCACGGAGCCCTTTTTCATCCGCTTCAGGTCCTCGCGCAGCACCAGCTTGGGAGCCTTGGCGCCCGGCACGAGCACGGCGCCCACCAGCAGGTCGGCTGTCTCCAGCCGCTCCAGGATGTTGTGGCGGTTGGAGTAGATCAGCTCCACGTTCGCCGGCATCACGTCGGAGAGGTAGCGCAGGCGGTCCAGCGACAGGTCCAGGATGGTGACGCGGGCGCCGAAGCCCGCCGCCATCTTCGCCGCGTTGATCCCCACCACGCCGCCGCCGATGATCACCACATTGGCCGGCGCCACGCCGGGCACGCCGCCCAGCAGCATCCCGCGGCCGCCGTAGTACTTCTCCAGGTACTTGGCGCCCGCCTGGATCGCCATGCGGCCGGCGACCTCGCTCATGGGCGTGAGCAGCGGGAGCTCGCCGTTGGGGAGCTGCACGGTCTCGTACGCCACCGCCACCGCGCTGGAGTCGATGAGGGCGCCGGTGAGCGCCTCGTCGGCCGCGAAGTGGAAGTAGGTGAAGAGGAGCTGGTTGGGGCGGATGCGCGGGTACTCCACCGCGATCGGCTCCTTCACCTTCATGATCATCTCGGCGCGGGCCCACACCTCTTCCACGTCGTGGATGGTGGCGCCGGCGGCGTCGTACTGGGCGTCCGTGAAACCGCTCCCCAGCCCGCCGCCGCGCTCCACCAGCACGCGGTGGCCGGCCTGCACGAGCGCCTCGGCCCCGGCGGGCACCAGGGCGATGCGGTTTTCGTTGGTCTTGATCTCTTTCGGAACCCCGATCAGCATGAGCGGTCTTCGCCTGATGGGAGGTGTATCGCAAGCGCCCGCGACAGCCGCGGGGCGGGCGGGCGCACAATATGGCACGCCCGCACCCATTTGGCGAGCCTCGGCGCCCCTCGCCAGAAACGTACCCGCAACTGCTGGTCTCACGCGGAGACGCGGAGGCGGAGAAAACCAGCGAAGGCATCACACGGAGCCCACAGAAGGAACAGAAAGCCACAGAGAACCCCTTTGCAGTTCTCCTCTGTGTCTCCGTGTCTCTGTTTGAGCCCCGCAGTTGCAGTTCCTCCGCGTCTCCCCGTGAGGCCTGCCGTTGCGATCTGGCGAAAGGAAAGCGCCCGGACACCGCAACGGGGCCCGGGCGCTCTCACGGCGATCGGCGGCGCGGCTCAGGCGGGCTGCGGATCGCCCCGCTGCGCCAGCTCGGCCAGCGCCGCCTTACGCGACAGGCGCAGCCGGCCCTTCTCGTCGATCGAGAGGAGCTTCACCTGCACGGCGTCGCCCTTTTTCAGCGCGTCCTCCGTCTTGTCCAGGCGCCCGTCCTGGATCTCCGAGATGTGGAGCAGCCCCTCCGTCCCCGGAAGGATCTCCACAAACGCCCCAAAGGCGGTGGTGTTCTTGACCACGCCGTCGTAGATGCGGCCCACCTCGGCCTCCTCCGTCATCCCGGCGATCATCCGGCGCGCCATCTCGCCGGCCTCGCGCCCGACCGCGGCGATCGTCACCGTGCCGTCGTCGTCGATGTTGATCGACGCGCCCGTCGACTCCTGGATCGCGCGGATCGTCTTCCCCTTGGGCCCGATGATCTCGCCGATCTTGGCCACGGGGACCTTGATGGTGATGATCCTCGGCGCGTACGGCGACATCTCCGGGCGCGGCGCGGCCAACGCCTTGTCCATCTCGTCCAGGATGTGCATCCGCCCCGTGTACGCCTTGCGCAGCGCCTCGCGCAGCAGGTCGGTGGAGAGGCCCTCCTCCAGCTTGATGTCCATCTGGATGGAGGTGACGCCCTCGCGCGTGCCGGCGACCTTGAAGTCCATGTCGCCCAGCGCGTCCTCGGAGCCCAGGATGTCGGTCAGGATGGCGACGCGGTCGCCCTCCTTGATCAGCCCCATCGCCACGCCCGCCACCGATGCGCGCATCGGCACGCCGGCGTCCATCAGCGCCAGCGAGCCCGAGCACACCGACGCCATCGACGACGAACCGTTGCTCTCCAGGATGTCGCTGACGATGCGGATGGTGTACGGGAACTCCTCGTACGCGGGCAGGAGCGGCTCCAGCGCGCGCTCCGCCAGGTGCCCGTGCCCGATCTCGCGGCGCGACGTGCCGCGCATGGGGCGCACCTCGCCGGTGGAGTACGGCGGGAAGTTGTAGTGCAGCATGAACGACTTCTTTTGCTGCGTGGGGAAGTCGATGGTGTCGTACGCCTGCTCGTCGTCCTGCGTGCCGAGCGTGGCGGTGCCCAGCGACTGCGTCTGCCCGCGGGTGAAGAGCGCCGAGCCGTGCGCGCGCGGCAGCACCCCGGTTTCCACGGTGATCCCACGCACCTGGTCCGTGCTGCGCCCGTCGGAGCGCACGCCCTCGGCCAGGATCATCTCGCGCATCGTGCGCTTCTCCAGGTCCTTGAACACGGACCCGATGTCCTTGTCCGCGTCCGGGAACTCCTCGGCCAGCGCGGCCGCGGTCTCGGTGCGGGCGGTGCTCAGCGCCTCGGCGCGCGCGTGCTTGTCCGAAATGCGCAGCGCCAGCGAGACCCGGTCGGCCGCCAGCGACTCCACGCGCGCGCGGATCTCGGCGGCGACGGCCTTGGGCGTCCACTGCATGGTGGCGGGCTTGCCGACCATCGCCACCACCTCGTGCTGGATCGCGATCAGCTCGCGGATCCCGGCGTGCGCCGCCACCAGGGCGTCGGCGATCTCGTCCTCGCTCACCTCGTTGGCGCCGCCCTCCACCATGGTGA
>JAUJMI010000002.1:24541-30127 GCA_030446945.1 Longimicrobium sp.
GCGTCGGCGATCTCGTCCTCGCTCACCTCGTTGGCGCCGCCCTCCACCATGGTGATGGCGGATTCGGTGCCGGCCACGATCACGTCCAGCGTGCTGTAGCCCAGCTGCTCAAAGGTGGGGTTCAGCACCCAGTGCCCCTGGATGCGCCCGATGCGCACCGCCGCTACCGGCTCCGCGAACGGAATGCGGGAAAGGGCCAGCGCCATCGACGCGCCGGTCACCGCCAGCACGTCGGCGTCGTTCTGCTGGTCCGCCGAGACCACCGTGACGAAGATCTGCACCTCGTTCGCGAACCCTTCCGGGAAGAGAGGACGCAGCGGCCGGTCGGTCAGGCGGGCAGCCAGGATCTCCTTGTCCGAAGGGCGCCCCTCGCGCTTGATGAACCCGCCGGGGAACTTCCCCGCGGCGTAGGTGCGCTCGCGGTACTCCACGGTGAGGGGGAAGAACGGGAGGTGGGTGGGGTTGTCCTGCGCCGTCGCGGCGCACAGCACCATCGTCTCGCCGAACTGCAGGGTGCACGAGCCATCGGCCTGGCGGGCCATCCGGCCCGTCTCGATGATCAGCGGGCGCCCCGCGAACTGCCTTTCCAGCTTTGCCATTTTCTTGTTCCGTTCTGCAGGATTGCCGGGGGAGGCCGCGAGCGGCACCGTGCTCCCCCGTGCACACGGCCCGCGTATCGTCTTGTTTTTCCGCTTCTTGGTCATCCACGCGACAAGGCCGCACGGGGGCTTCCCCGTGCGGCCTTGTCGCGGCTCACGCGTGCTTCGTACAGCCTCTGCAGACGGCCGGGCACGGCACGCCGAAGCGCGCCGCCGCCATCCCGCGAAGCTGCCGCCGGTCGCGCAATCTCAGTGGCGCAGCCCGAGGTCCGCGATCAGCGCGCGGTACCCTTCCAGGTCGTTGCGCTTGAGGTAGTCCAGCAGGCTGCGGCGCTGCCCCACCATCTTGAGAAGGCCGCGGCGGCTGTGGTGGTCCTTCTTGTGCTCGCGGAAGTGACCGGTCAGGTGGTTGATGCGCGCCGTGAGCAGCGCGACCTGCACCTTGGTGGAGCCACGGTCGTTCTCGTGGAGCTGGTACTTCTTGATGATGTCTTCGCGCTCGAGCGTCTCGGCCACGATCGGAACCTCCAGAGGAGTCAATACTGATCAGGAAGTAGCCGACCCTTACGATGCTTCTTGTTCGGAAACGTCGCGGGATCAACTTGCAAGCCGTGGAATTTAGCAGCGTGCGCCGGTTTGCACAACGGCCGCGGACGCACGCTACGTTCCCCACGCACCGGCGACGCTGCGTTTCCGCTCTCCGGCCCCCGGGTTTGGTGCGCGTTTTCGAGCCACCCGCGAGCCGTCGTCAAATACTGCTGGATTCGCCTCAGGTCGGAAGGCTCTGCATCCGGATCCTCACGCATTGACTCGAGTTCTTCTATCCATCCGCGGATCTGCTCGGGCGGTGCATACGGTGCCACCGGAAGTTCGATGATCATCATCGTTCAGACCTCCTGGTAGGTGAAGCGGAACCGAGCCGACATCCGCCGCGCAACACTATGCGTCTGCCCGATCCAGGCCTCCGTATGGTCAATCGTGCCTGCCTGCACGAATTGCGTAAACCGCACGCTGGCAGCGCTCATTGCTCGCCAGAATGCGGCATGGAGTTCCGCCCGCCCGGCCGCATCCTGAGCATACCCGAACCTGCGCGTGTTTGCCAGTGCGATCATCCGGAAAGCCCGCTCCGGACCGTAGGCATGTACGGCACGCGCCCCATGCCTGAGGAGTTCAAGATATCATCTTCCGAGAACGAGTCGTTCTTAGGATGATTGTGCACGAACACGTTGCCTCGGAGTAGGCCTGACTTCCCCAGTGGGACTGTCACCCGGTTCGGTGCCCAGGGCCGACTGCGCACGTAAAGCAGAGCCCGTCCCGCCGGCGTGTAGATCACCGCATGCTCCACCGGCTCTTGCCGGATCAACTGCGCCCCGTCGCTGATCGGCAGACCGACGAAGTCTTCGAGTCTGAATCCGCGCGTGGATACGGAACTCCCAGCGTTCTCCTGAAAGTGTACACACCCGGAAGACTGCGCCGCCCGTACATCAAGGTTGCACGCCGAGATCGATCCGGACAAGCGTTACGGCGGGTAAGGAGCGAACGCGGCCAGGCGCAGCATTGTTCGTCCCGAGCGTGTCTCCGATAGGGTGGGACGTGGGCGCTAAGCGATGCCGAGGATCTCGCGGCCGCGGCGGGCGTCGGCGTGCATGGCCTGCACGAGGGCGTCGGGGGAGGTGAAGGGGAGGATGCCGCGGATGCGCTCGACGAACTCCACGCGGACGCGGTCGCCGTAGATGTCGCCGCTCCAGTCCATGAGCCAGAGCTCGACGCTCGGGGCGAAGCCGGCAAAGGTGGGTCGGGGGCCCAGGTGCAGCAGGCCCGGGAGACGCTCGCCGCGCACCCAGCCGTGGACGGCGTAGATCCCCTCGCGCGGGAGCATCTTCTCGGGGTCGCCCACCTGGATGTTGGCGGTGGGGAAGCCCAGCTCCCTCCCTTTGCGCTCGCCGCGGACGACGACGCCGTCGAGGGAATAGGTGCGGCCCAGGAGGCGGTTGGCCGCGGCGACGCTGCCTTCCCCCAGGAGGCGGCGGATGCGCGAGGAGGAGATCGGCTCGCCGTCCACCTCCACGGCGTCGACCACGTCCACGTCGAAGCCCATCTCCAGGCCGATCTGGCGCAGGGTGGCGACGCTCCCCTGGCGGTCGCGGCCGAAGCCGTGGTCGTAGCCGATCACCAGCTCCCGCATCCCCACGCGCCGCACGAGGATCTCCTCGACGAAGCGGCGCGCGGAGTAGCGCTGAAGGGTGCGGGTGAAGGGGATGAAGACCACGTACTCCAGCCCGCTCTGCGCCAGGATGTCGCGCTTCTCCGTGACGGTGGTCAGCAGCGGGGGCGCGTGCTCGGGACGGACGATGCGCAGCGGGTGCGGATGGAAGGTGACCAGGATGCTGCGCCCGCCCACCCGCTCGGCGCGGCGCCCGATCTCCTCCAGCACCTCGCGGTGGCCGCGGTGCACGCCGTCGAAGGTGCCCACCGTGACGACGGCCGGGCGCCCGTCCCGCGGCAGCGCGAGCGGGAGCGCGGGGTCGATGGCGAACTCCCGCGGCTCTTCGCGGCGCGCGGGCGTCATCCCGCCCCCTCCGCGGGGAAGACCTTGCGCGGCTTGATGGCGTCTCCCGCGCGCTCGCCGATCGCCAGGAGGCGGCCGTCCGCGCCGGCGAGGGCGAGCGGCACCCCCTCGGGCGCGTCCGCGGGGGAGGGTATGGCGCGGCCGAAGCCGAGGGAGGCTTCCCCGGCCGCGTCCACCGTCACGCGCGGCAGGTCCACCAATGCGTCGAGCGGGGTTAGCATGGCGGCGCGCACCCGCTCCTCGTCCGCCAGCGCTTCCAGCGGCACGGCGCGCTCCACGCCGTGCGCGCCCATGCGGGTGCGGCGCAGGGTGCGGAGGTGCGCGCCCGTGCCCAGCGCCTCGCCGGCGTCGCGGGCGATGGCGCGGATGTACGTGCCGCTCCCGCACACCACCTCGAAGTCCACGTCGGGAAGCTCCACGCGCGTCACGCGGATCTCGTGGATGGTGACGGTGACCGGCTTGCGCTCCACCTCGCCGCCGCGGCGGGCGACGGCGTACATCCGCTCGCCATCCACCTTTTTCGCGGAGTAGGTGGGGGGAAGCTGCTGGATGGTCCCCGTCTGGCGCAGGAGGGCGGCCTCGACGGCTTCGGCCGAGAGGTCGCGCCACGACCTGTTCCCGCCGACCACCTCGCCGGTGAGGTCGTCGGTGTCGGTGGTCTCGCCCAGGCGCAGGGTGGCGGCGTAGGCCTTGGGGAGCCCCGTCAGGTACTCGGCGATGCGCGTGGCCGGGCCGACGCACACCAGCAGAAGGCCGGACGCAAAGGGGTCCAGCGTCCCGGTATGCCCCACCTGACGCGTGCGCAGGGCGCGGCGCACGTGGGCCACCGCGTCGTGCGACGTGGGGCCGACGGGCTTGTCGACGGGGAGGACGCCGGTCAACAACGGGGGAACGGGGAATGGGGAACGGGGAACGGGGGGCTCCGGCAGAGAGCCCCCCGTGCGCGCGCGGACCGGGTCACGCCTCGTCCTCTTCCTTTCGGGCGAGGGAGCTGTCCGGCGGCGTCTCGGTGAGACGGTCGAAGGGGAGCGCCTCGCGCAGCAGTGCCTCGATGCGCTGCGCCTCCTCCAGCACCCGGTCCTGCTCGAAGTGCAGCTCGGGGATGCGGCGCATGTGCAGCCGCTGGCCAAGCGCCTTGCGGATGAAAGGCGCGGCGCTGCGCAGGCCCGCCAGCAGCTCCTTTCTCTCTTCGTCGGTGCCCAGCGCGGTGAAATACACCTTGGCGTGATCCAGCTCGGGCGAGGTCTGCACGGCGGTGATGGTGGCCAGCGACACCCGCGGGTCGCGCACCGCGTCGCGCACCAGCAGGGAGATCTCTTCCCTGAGCTGCTCGTTGATTCGGTCGGTTCGCCTGAAGCGCGGCATATACAGATGGGGAACGGGGAACGGGGGGGACGGGGAACGGGGGGGACGGCAGCCACCATGGACTGCGCGGTGTCGCCGTTCGCAGTTACCGTTCCCCATCCTCCGTTCCCCGTTCCCCTCAGTAGAACGTCATATACGAATCCACGATCCTCGCCCGCCCGTCCATCTCCACCATCGTGTCGCACGAGGAGAGGACCTGCTGGGCATGCTTCCGATCGGCCGAGACCACGCAGACGGCGATCTCGGCGCGCTGGTGCAGGTCGTGGTGCCCCGTCTCGGCGGCGGAGACGTTGAAACGCTGGTGGAGGCGGTCCTTGAGGCTCTTCACCACCTGGCGCTTGTCCTTGAGGGACTGGCACCCGGCGATGTGGAGCTCCCACACGACCACCCCCACCGTCACGGCCTCCCTCAGGCGTTGCGGGCGGCTTCCTCGGCGGCGGCACCCGCCAGCGTGCGCGCCACCTCCTCCACCCGGTAGCACTCCAGGACGTCGCCGATCTTGATGTCGTTGAAGTTGTTCACGTTCAGGCCGCACTCGAAGCCTTCGCGGACCTCGCGCGCGTCGTCCTTGAACCGCTTCAGCGACCCCAGCTCGCCCTCGTAGATCTGCACCGCGTCGCGGATGACGCGGATGCGCCCGCGGCGGTCCAGCACGCCGCGCGTGACCATGCAGCCGGCCACCGTCCCCACGCGCGGCACCTTGAAGAGCTGGCGCACCTCCGCCGTGCCCAGCAGCACCTCGCGCTGCTCGGGCGACAGGAGGCCCTCCATCGCCGACTTCACCTCTTCCACCGCCTCGTAGATGATGTTGTAGAGGCGGATGTCCACGTCCTCCCGCTCGGCCACCTGGCGGGCCTCGCCGGTGGGACGCACGTGGAAGCCGATGACGATGGCGCTGGAGGTGGACGCCAGCAGCACGTCAGACTCGTTGATGGCGCCCACGCCGCGGTGGATCACCTGCACCTGCACCTCGCTGGTGGAGAGCTGCTCCAGCGAGTCGGAGAGCGCCTGCACCGAGCCGTCCACGTCGCCCTTGATGACCAGGTTGAGCGT
>JAUJMI010000077.1 GCA_030446945.1 Longimicrobium sp.
TGATGAAGGTGGCGGGGAGCCCCACGCGGGCCAGCGCGTCCACCTGGTCCTTCATGAGCGAGATGAGGGGCGACACCACGACGGTCAGCCCCGGCAGCATCATGGCCGGCACCTGGTAGCACAGGCTCTTCCCGCCGCCGGTGGGCATGATGGTGAGCGAGTCCGTCCCCGCCAGGACGTTGCGCACCGCCTGGTCCTGCCCCGGCCGGAAGTCGGGGTACCCCCAGTGGCGCCGGAGCACCTGGCGGGCCTCCTCCAGCGGATCGTCGACGGCGGTGTGCAGCGGCTCGGTGAGCATCGGGCGCGGGTGTGGGATGAAGGCGTTGCGCCCCCCGTACCCGACACCTCCGCCGGGGTTCACGCCGTCCACCTTCCCGCGCGAAACCCGTCCTCGCGGTGGCGCCTGGCGCGCGCTCCCGCTCCCCTCGCGCCCGGCGCGCGGATGCTACCCGATGCGACAGGATTGCAGAAGGAGGGCGCGGGGTGCTACTTTGGAGGTGTGGAAACGGCCCCGGCGCCGGTCCACGCCACGAGCCACTCACTCCGGCGCACGACACCACCTCGCGCCCGGCCGCTAGATCTCCCCTCAGGACTAGCGGCCCCATGGACCCCATCCGCACCGCTCCGCCGCAATCCCCTCGCCGCGCCACGCCGGAGCTGGGTCGCGCCTGAGGTAAAGGACCTTCCGCGGCTCACAGATCTGACGCTGCAGACCGGCGGCCCCATCGGCTGCGGCAGCAGCACGGTCTGCGGGTAGCGCACGGCCTCGGATGCTCCTGGGCCTCGCGATCACCGAGCACTGCAACCTCCGCTGTCCGCACTGCATCCGCGATGACGTAACCACCGTCCGCAACCTGGACGCGGGCCTGATCCTCCGCACGGTCGATCAGGCGCGCCTGCTGTGGGACGAGGTCACGGCGTCCATCACCGGGGGCGAGCCCATGCTGCACCCGGAGTGGGAGCGGATCATCGCCGGGCTGCACGAGCGCGGGGTGACGTACCGCTTCGTGACCAACGGGTGGCACATGCGCCGCCTGATGCCGGCGCTGGACCGCTACCCCCCGGCGCGGGTGCGCGTCTCCCTCTCGGGCGCGGACGACGAGGTGCACGACGCCGAGCGGGGGCGCGGCTCCTTCCGGCGCGTGCTCCTAGCTGTGGCGCTCCTCACCAGCCGCCGGATTCCGACCTCGCTCGGCTTCGTCGTGGACCGGCGCGACCGCCACCAGCTTCGCCCGGCGGCGGAGCTGGCGGAGGCGCTGGGCTGCCTGTCGATTGACTTCGCGTTGGCGCAGCCGGTGGGCGGCAGCGCGGCGCGCGACAGCGCGCAGCTGGACTTCACCGGCTGAGGATCGGCGGTACCACCAGACGCGCGAGTTCCACGAGCGCTTCATGCGGATGGGGATGATCCCGCCGGGCTTCTACCGCGAAGCCTTGCAGGCTGCGGCGCCCCGCAGAGCCCGGACCGCGGCGCCAGACGAGAACCGGCCCCGCACCTTCACGGGTGCGGGGCCGGTATGCGCCTCTCGGTCTGGAGCTGAGTGGGGACTACCGCCCCACGCGCTCCACCTTGGTCAGCAGGTGAGAGCCCGTCGGGTAGTCGAAGTACTTCTCGTAAGGCCAGTCTGGGGCGCCGCTCGGCCCGCTCTCCTCAACGATCGCATGGAAGCGGGTGGTTACCCGCAGCGTATCTCCGACCTGCAGCCGAAGCTGCTCCACGACCGGCTGAAGGTCACGCGGGATAATGCTCACGAGGCGGTTTACGTCGTGCGGATCCTTGTTAAGGAAGCGCACCCGGTCGGCGCGGAGGACCGAGATCACGCCCTGATCGGAGATGTAGATCTTCCGCAGGATGACCGCTTCGTCCGTGATATCGGCTTGCGCCGGTAATGGGCCGGTATACCCTCTAAGAATGAGGCCCATCAGGTCCCTGCACCCGCTAGTCGAGAGCACCGCGAGGCAAATTAGCAACGCACAGGACCAGCGGATCATCCTTCGTGCTCTCATGATTCACTCACTCACTGTGCAAAATAGATGTATTTCGCTGCCGGAACGAGCTTCTCACGGGCGTCCGCGGGTTCCGCCGACACCGACCCCGGATTGGCCGACATGAGTGTCAGCTGGAGCATGGAGGATCGGATGGGTTGTGGAAGCGAGGAAGATCGGAAGCAGGGCTTGTGAAACAGGGCGCTTTACCTCCTTCGGGCTGCTCGGAGTGGTGGCGACGATGATCGCCGTGAGGCCGGCGGCACAGAGCCGGTAACCACCTCCCGACAGCGCGCGTCGACGCTCACGCATCCGGACGGCCCGCGGCACGCACCTTCAGCGGCCCGCGCAGGTGCGACCACTCCATCGTTCCCGGCCGCCTGTGCCCGCGCGAAGCCGCACCGTAGCCGCACCTCCTTAACATGTTTTAGAACGTTATTCGTCTAAGAAGCGCCGGTCAAGGTGGTGCTGGAGAATTACAACCGCGGGGCGCCCACTGCTCGGAGACCCCGGCGAGCTGAGGCGGAATCGCCGGGCCGCGACCGCACGACAGGCCACCCGGCGCGGCGGGGTGGCCTGTTCGCCGTCCGGGATACGCCGTTGTCGGGCTCGGCGCCGAAGGCATCGTCCAGTACCCTCTCGCCCCGACGGCCGCTCCCCGCGGCGCCCCCAAAACGTGGCGAGGACCTCCGGGGAGGTCCTCGCCGTGTCGGCTGTCCCGCCGGGTGATACTCCCGCTACACCCGCGCCGTACCGTACAGGATCGCCTTCTTCACCTCGCCGATCGCCTTCGTGATGCGGATCTCGCGGGGGCAGGCCTCGGTGCAGTTGAAGATGGTGCGGCAACGCCAGACGCCCTCGCGGTCGTTCAGGATGCTGAGCCGCTCGCCGGCCGCCGAGTCGCGCGAGTCGAAGATGAAGCGGTGCGCGTTCACGATGGCCGCCGGACCCACGAAGTTCTCGTTGGCCCAGAACGACGGGCAGCTCGTGGTGCACGCCGCGCACAGGATGCACTTGGTGGTGTCGTCGAACTTCTCGCGGTCGTCCACCGACTGCAGGCGCTCGCGCTCGGTAGTGCGGCCGTCGTTGACGAAGTACGGAAGCACGGAGCGGTACTGCGCGAAAAAGGGCTCCATGTCCACCACCAGGTCCTTTTTGACCCGGAAGCCCATCAGCGGCTCCACCGTCACCCGCTCGACCACGTCCCGGATCAGCACCTTGCACGCCAGGCGGTTGACGCCGTTGATGCGCATGGCGTCCGACCCGCAGATGCCGTGGGCGCAGGAGCGGCGGTAGGTGAGGGTGCCGTCCTGGTACCACTTGATGGCGTTCAGCGCGTCCAGCACCCGGTCGGTGGGGTCCACCTGCACCTGGAACTCGGCAAAGGTGGGCGCCGCGTCCGTGTCCGGGTTGAAGCGGAAGACGCGCACCGTCACCGGCTTCACCCCGCCCGCCTTGGGCGGGGGCGCGGGCTTGCGCGCGGGCGCGGCCGCCTGCGCGGCGGGGGCGCCCGCGGAGCTCGGGTCGGCGGTGGTGGAGCCGCGCTTGGCGCCGCCCTGCCCTTCAGTCTCGGCCTTCATCAGTATACCCTTTCCTTCGGCTCGAACTGCTTGATCACCACCGGCTTGTACGAGATGCCGAGCGTGCCGTCCTCGGCCCGCGTCACCAGGGTGTGCTTGAGCCACTCGCCGTCGTCGCGGTCCAGGAAGTCCTCGCGCAGGTGGGCGCCGCGGCTCTCGGTGCGGTTGATCGCGCTCACGGTGGTCACCTCGGCAAGGTCCAGCAGGTTACCGAGCTCCCACGCCTCCAGCAGGTCGGTGTTGAAGTTCTTCCCCTTGTCCATCACCAGCACGTTCTGGAAGCGTGCCTTCAGCTCGCGCACCTTGGCCAGCGCGGCCTCCATCCCAGGCCCTTCGCGGAAGATGCCGACGGCGTCCTGCATCACGTCCTGCATCTCTTCGCGGATGCGGGCGGCGGGCTCGCCCTTCTCGGTGGCGAGGATGCGCGTGAGCTCCGCCTCGATGCGCGCGGTGGGGTGGGCGGGGAGGGGCGGCAGCTCGGCCGTCTTGCAGAACTCCGCCATCGCGATCCCGCCGCGGCGCCCGAAGACCACCAGGTCCAGGAGCGAGTTGGTGCCCAGCCGGTTGGCGCCGTGCACCGACACGCAGGCGCACTCGCCGGCCGCGTACAGGCCGGGGATCACCGCGTGCTGCGCATCGAGCGCGCGGCACTCCACGTCGGTGGGGATGCCCCCCATTCCATAGTGCGCGGTGGGCTGGATGGGCATCGGCTCCTTGACCGGGTCGATCCCCAGGTAGGTGCGGCAGAAATCCGCGATGTCCGGCAGCTTGTTCTCGATGATGTCCGCGCCCAGGTGGGTGGCGTCGAGGTACACGTACTTCTTCCCCCCGATCCCCCGCCCCTCGCGGATCTCCTTGCTGATGGCGCGCGCCACCACGTCGCGGCTGGCCAGGTCCTTCATGGTGGGGGCGTAGCGCTCCATGAAGCGCTCGCCGTGGTCGTTGCGCAGGATGCCGCCCTCGCCGCGCACGCCCTCGGTGATCAGGATGCCCAGGCGGTAGATGCCCGTGGGGTGGAACTGGTAGAACTCCATGTCCTCCAGCGGGATCCCGCGGCGCAGCGCGATCGCCACCCCGTCGCCGGTGTTGGCGTGGGCGTTGGAGGTGATGGACCACACCCGCCCGAAGCCGCCCGTGGCGAACTCCACCGCCTTGCTGCGGAAGACGTGCAGGTCGCCCGTCGCCACCTCGTACGCGACCACGCCGCCGCAGCGCCCGTCGTCGGCCATGATCAGGTCCACGACCTGGAACTCGTCGTAGAAGTCGACGCCGGCCTTGATGCAGTTCTGGTAGAGCGTCTGCAGGATCATGTGCCCCGTGCGGTCCGCCGCGTAGCAGCTGCGGCGAACCGGGCCCTGCCCGAAGTGGTGCGTGTGCCCGCCGAAGGGGCGCTGGGCGATCTTGCCCTCCGGCGTGCGGCTGAACGGGAGCCCCATGTGCTCCAGCTCGATGATCACCGGCACCGCCTCCTCGCACATCACCTGGATGGAGTCCTGGTCGCCCAGGTAGTCCGATCCCTTCACGGTGTCGAACGCGTGCCACTCGGGATGGTCCTCTTCCAGGTTGGCGAGCGCGGCGCAGATGCCGCCCTGCGCGGCGCCGGTGTGCGAGCGGGTGGGGTACAGCTTGGATATGACCGCCGTGCGCAGGTTGGGCGCGCGCGACAGGTAGATGGCCGTCATCAGCCCCGCCCCGCCGCCGCCCACCACCAGCGCGTCGTACGTATGCGTGTGGATCATCGCGCCTGGATCGTCGGGTCGAAGGTGAGGAGGGCGAAGACGCCCCAGGCCATCACCGAGAGGAGGAGGGTGTAGGCGACCGCCTTCACCGCCACCTGCGGGCCGGGCTTGCGCACATAGTCCTCGATGCTGTAGCGCAGGCCGTTGATGCCGTGCAGCATGGCGAAGACGCAGAGCGCCACGTTGTACAGGCGGTTGAACGGGTTCGTCCACCGCTCGCGCACCATGTCCGCGTCCAGGTGCTCCACCCCCACCACCAGGTTCCACCACACCAGGTGGTAGAGCGAGAGGAAGATCAGCACGAGCCCGGACACGCGCATGAAGAGCCACGAGTACAGCTCGAAGTTGCTGCGCGCCGTCTTGGGCCGCTCGAAGCCGCCGCCGCTCCGCGGGGCGCCGCGCACGGCCACGTTGTAGATCGTCTCCTGGTTCATCGCGGCGTCTCCATCGGCACGTTCAGCACCCCCGGGGTCGCCTCGGTGCCGTGCGCGGCCGGCGTGCGCCCCTCGGCCTGCAGCCGCTCCATGCGCGCGCGGTGCCGCTCCACCCCCGGCTCCTCGGCCAGCCCGAAGACGGGCGCCATCATGATCCACGCGACGGGAAGGATCAGCAGCACGCTCAGCCCCAGCGCGGCGAGCCCCATCTTGCGCTGGTGGCGCATGGCGTGGGGCCAGAAGTCCTGGATGATGATGCGCAGCCCGTTCAGCGCGTGGTACAGCACCGAGAAGAAGATGGCCAGCTCGCCCACGCGAAAGAGCGGGTGGCGGTAGATGTCGAGCGATTCGTCGTAGATCTCCGGCCAGTAGATCACCAGCGCGGTGTCGAATACGTGGATCAGGAGGAAGAAGAGGATGCCCAGCCCGGTGACCCGGTGCAGCATCCAGGTCCACATCCCCTCGCGCCCCTTGTAGCGGAGCGACTCGGTGAACCGAGTGTTGCGGACGTTGCGCACGCTGCCGGCGCCGTTCTCGATGCGGGTTGCCATGTGTGGGGTATCTCGGTGTTGCACCCCCCGGGAAGCCGAGCGCCGCGCCCTCGAAGGGAGCGGCGCCGGCAGGGGTGCCGTCAGACCAGCGCCATCGGCTCGAGGACCGCGTCGGCCGACTTCTGGAGCGCGGCGCGCTCGTCGTCGGTCAGCTCCACCTCGATGATCCCCTCCATCCCGTTGCGCCCCAGCTTCACCGGCACGCCCAAAAAGAGGTCGCGCATCCCGTACTCGCCCTGCAGCCACGCGGCGCAGGGGAGGATGCGCTTCTTGTCCTTGACGATCGCCTCGGCCATCTGCACCGCGCCGGCGGAGGGCGCGTAGTAGGCGGAGCCCGTCTTGAGGAACTTCACGATCTCGGCGCCGCCATTGCGGGTGCGGTCCACGATGGCGTCCAGCTTGGCCCGGTCCATCAGCTGCGTCACCGGAATGCCGCTCACGGTGGTGTAGGAGATCAGCGGCACCATGGTGTCGCCGTGGCCGCCCAGCACCATCGCCTGGATGTCCTCCACCGACACGTCCAGCTCCATCGCCAGAAAGGCGCGGTAGCGGGCCGTGTCCAGCACGCCGGCCATCCCGATCACCCGCTCGCGCGTGAAGCCGCTGGCCTTCATGGCCACGTAGCTCATCACGTCCAGCGGGTTGCTGACCATGATGATGATGGCGTCGGGCGAGACGCGCGCGATGTTCTCGCTGACCTGGCGCACGATCCCGGCGTTGGTGGTCAGCAGGTCGTCGCGGCTCATCCCCGGCTTCCGCGCGATGCCGGCCGTGACGATGTAGATCCCCGAGCCGGCGGACTCCTCGTAGCCGTTGGTGCCGATGACGCGCGAGTCGAAGCCCTCGATGGGGGCGGACTGGAACTGGTCCAGCCCCTTCCCCTGCGGCACGCCCTCGGCGATGTCGATGAGGACCACCTGGCGCGCCAGCTCCTTCTCCGCGACGCGCTGCGCCGCCGTGGCGCCGACGTTCCCCGCCCCGACCACCGTGATCTTGTCCATGTATCCCCGAGCTTTGGATGCGTGGTATGTGTGGCTCCGCGGCCCTGCCGAAGCGGGGGCAACATAGACGTGCCCGCACCGGGTGTCAACGGAACACGGGGTCCCGCGCGGCCCCGTGTTTCACCCGTCCCGAACCTGCCGCAGCGCCTCGTAAAGCCCCACCCCCACGGCGGTTGAGAGGTTGAGGCTGCGCGTCTCCGGCCGCATGGGGATGCGCACGTGACGGCCGGGCGCCGTGGCGAGCACGTCGTCCGGCAGCCCCCGTGACTCCGGCCCGAAGACCAGCACGTCCCCCGGCGCGAACTCCGTCTCCCACAGCCCGCGCTCCGCCCTGGTGGTGAACATCCACGTCCTGCGCCCCTCGACACTCTCCGCGAAGTCTCGCCACGCCGCGTGCACCTGGTACTCCACGTGCTGCCAGTAGTCCATCAGCGCGCGCTTGGCCCTCGGGTGCGTGAACGAGAACCCCAGCTTCCCGATCAGGTGCAGCGGCGCCCCCGTCGCCCCGCACGTCCGCGCGATCGCCCCCGCGTTGCCGGGGATCTCGGGCTCGTACAGCGCGACGGCGATCTGGTTGGGTGTCAGCATGGGCGGCGGTGGCGAGGTGAACTCGCTGCAACAACAGCACAAAGTCCGCCTGCGCGGACTCGGGGGCCGGATTTGCCCGGGCGGCGCAATGCCGGCGCGGGATGTGTCCGTAGGGGGCGGTGGAGCCGGGGAGAACTCGGAGCAGCGCTCCGCTCAGAAAATGGCGTGGGGCCAGTGCCGCGTTTCTCGAGCCGGATTCAGCCGCCTTCCCGTGGCTCCAGCCGGGGGCTTCAGCCCCCGGCGATGCGGCGCCGGTGCCGTCCGCCCCCGGTGCCATCGTTCACGGTGCCACGTGGGGTCACGACGCGACGCCACCCACCTGCGCCAGGACGGCGACGTAGTGGCAGACGCTGCCGGCGATCACGAACAGGTGCCAGATGGCGTGCGCGTACGGGATGCGTCGGCTATGATAGAATACCGTGCCGCCCGTGTACGCCAGCCCTCCCGCCACGATCCACAGCAGCGTCGAAGCCGGGAAGCGCTCCAGCATCGGCTTCGCGGCCACGATCGACATCCACCCCATCCCCAGGTACAGCGCGGTGGACGTGCGGGGGAAGCGGCCGGTGAAGAAGAGCTTGAAGACGACGCCGGCCGCGGCGAGCACCCACGCCACCGCCAGCAGCGCCCACCCGACGCCGCCGCGCAGACCCATCAGGGTGAACGGCGTGTAGGTACCCGCGATCAGCAGGTAGATGGCGCAGTGGTCGAAGACCTGCAGCCGCGCCTTCACCCGCGGCGTGCGCGCCGCGTGGTACAGCGTGGAGGCCGCGTAGAGCAGCACCAGCGTCGCGCCGAAGACCGCGCTGCCGAGCACCGCCCACCCGTCGCCGCCGAAGACGGCGACGGTCACGAGGCTGGCTGCCCCGGCGCTGCTCGCCACGAGCCCCGCGCCATGGGTGAGCGCGTTCGCCAGCTCCTCACGGGGTGTCGCGGATGCAGCATCCACCGGGGTCTCGCGGGTAGCAGGGTTGGTCATCACACTACACATCCGCACGAACCCGGCCGCGGCCCCGGAACACTCCCCCGCCCCGCCGGTGTAAGCCCGGGTAGAGGTCCCACAACGCGTCCACACCCTGCCGGAGACACTCCCGTGACCTCCCACACCGTCGCGCGCTGGACCCGCCGCGGCAGCGCCGCCCTGGTGCTCGTCCTGGCCGCGTGCGCGAGCGCGGAGAAGCGCATGAACCAGGGGCTGGCCCTGGAGCAGCGCGGCCGCCCCGCCGACGCCGCCGAGCGCTACATCGACGCCCTGCAAAAGGATCCGTCGCTTGGCAGCGCGCGCGCCCGCCTGCAGGGGACCGGCGACCGCGCCGTGCAGGAAGCCATCTCCGAATCCGCCGCGCTCGCCGCCACCGGCCGAGCCGCCGAGGCGGCCAACACACTGCTGCGCCTGGTCGCGCTCGGCCGCGACGCGGCGGCGGTCGGGGTGCGGCTAGCGCTGCCCGCCGACTACGCGCAGCGCCGCCGCGCCACCTTCGACCGCGCGATCGACGACGCCATCGCCCACGCGGAGCGAGTGGAGGGGAGCGGGAGCTTCGACGGGGCGGTGAGCCGGCTGGAGCGCGCCGCCAGCCGCTGGGAACCGGGGCCCGCACAGCGCGCCGGCCTGGACCGCGCCCGCTTCGGCGCGCAGCTGGGGTGGGCCGAGGCCGGGATGCGCGCCGGCCAGTACCGCGCCGCCCACGAGCGCGCCCGCGCCGCCGCGGCCCTCTTTGGCCGCGAAAGCCCCGAGGCCCGCCGCGCCCTCGCCCTGCAGGACGAGGCGCTGCGCCGCGGCACCCTGCGCGTCGCCATCCTGCCGGTGGGGAGCGAGCCGGGGGCGCGCGACAAGCTTCCGGACGACCTGGTGCCCGCGCTCAACGACGCGCTGGAGCTCAACCACTGGTCGCGCGCGCCGCTCTTCGTGCAGGTGCTGGACCCGCGGACGGTGCGCGGAGCGGCGCGGCGGCACGGCTACGCTCGCCAGGCCGCCTCCCTGCGCGACGCGGTGGAGCTGGGGCGCGCGCTGGGCGCGGAGCTGGTGGTGAGGCCGGCCATCGACAGCGTCGCCGTTACGGAGAGCGGCGTCCGCGAGGCGCGCCGCCCCGCCCGCACCGCCGCCGGGGCGGACACCGCGTACACCATGCGCGAGGGGCGCCGCGCGATGCGGGTGCGCGTCACCTACACCGTCGTGCGCGTGAACGACTACCGCGAGTCGGCGGAGGAGCGCGTGTGGGCGAGCGGCGACGCGGATTTCCGCGACGCCGTCTACCGCGGCAACCCGCGCGAGCTCACCCTCACCAGCCGCGAGCGCGACCTCTTCGACGAGCGCCAGGCGGACCGCGCCGGACGCGAGCTGATCGACGAGCTGACCCGCGAGCTGGGCCTGCGCATGGAGCGCGACGTCTTCGACCGCCTTCTGCGCGACGTGCGCTGACGGGCCGGACGCAATCCGACGGGGCGGGTGCTCTGGACCCGAGAGCACCCGCCCCGTCATCTATCCGTCGCCCTCTCCGCTCTCCGGTGGAACCCACGCCCAAAACGTCGCCCCTCCGCCGACCACGCTCCCGAGGCCGAGGCTGAGAAGGAAGTGGTCCATCGAGAGCGGATCCGTCTCGATGAATGCCGCCAATACGGGACCCATCGACCAGTACGCGATGGTGCCCGCGATCATCCCCAGCACCGTCGCGCCCACGCGCCATCGGGCGAGCGGTCTGAAGATCCCCACGATGGCGCCGCCCACGACACCAGCGGCCAGGTAGAGCGGGAATACGAGGAGTAAAGCGAGCGCGTCGGGAATCACCTCCGCTACGAAGAACGAAGTCGCTACTCCGGTCCACTGGCTGATCAGGGTCAGCACGACGATCACC
This sequence comes from Longimicrobium sp., assembly GCA_030446945.1. GTDB lineage: Bacteria > Gemmatimonadota > Gemmatimonadetes > Longimicrobiales > Longimicrobiaceae > Longimicrobium. The sequence continues at coordinate 10,726 of JAUJMI010000077.1, forward strand.
AGCATGAGCGCCGCGGGGAGCGCGGCGATCCCGCAGAAGCCGAGCGCCAGGACCAATCCCCCCTCGACGCCCCACACCACGTCCGCACGTACGCGCGGCCAGAAGCCCGCCGGCCGGCGGCGATCCCCGTCTGACGGACGCCGGTCCAGAAGCCGGTCCACATCGCCCAGCACCGGGAGCACGAGCCCGGCCGTGTAGGGCTCCGGGCGGAGGCGCTCCTCCAGGAACTTCCCGCGCGCTTTGCAGTCTTTGCACTTTTGCACGTGCTTCAGAACCAGCTCGAGCGCGGTGGGGTCCCGGGTCGAGAGCGCCCGAATGCTGACGACCGGGCAGGCGGGTGCTCCGGGCTCCGCCAGTGCCAGGTCGCGCTCCAGCTCCCAGAGGACCCGACCGAGCCTCCGCCGCTTCAGGTACGGCAGCCGCCCGCCCCGCTCCCATGCCTCGGTCCTGCTCGCCGGCACGCCCGCAATCTCGGCGACCCGCTCGAGCGCGATC
>JAUJMI010000450.1 GCA_030446945.1 Longimicrobium sp.
CCACAGAGAAAACCTTTTGCTGTTCTCTCTGTGGCTCTGTGTCTCTGTGTGAGCCTGCCGTTGCTATGCCCGCGCCGGTACCAGCTTCCGCATGACCGCGAACTCCCCCGTGCGAAAGAAGCGCGTCAGCAGGAGGAGGGCGGGGAAGGCGAGGAGTAGCAGTAGCTTGGCCCCCACGCCCGCCGCCGAGCTGGGCTCGACAGCGCTCGGCAGGAGCCAGCGGTCCGCCGCGAAGATGGCGCTCGCGACGGCGCCCAGATGAACGAGCCGGAACCATTCGAACGGGACGGGGAAGACGCGGTTGGCGGCCCACGCGCCCAGCGCCGCCATCAGCGCGTAGGACGCGGGGGTCGCCCACGCCACGGCCACCATCCCGTAGCGGGCGCCCACCGCGCACATCGTCAGGTTGACCAGCGCGCCGGCGCCCGAGATCCAGGGGAGCACCCCGGTCCTGCGCTCCACGTACAGCCCGGCCGTCACCACGGCGTACACGCCGCTGAACACGTAGCCCAGCAGGATCACGGGCACGATGGAGAGCCCCAGCCAGTACGCCGGCGTGCGCGGGAAGTGGTACACGGCGGGGATGCTCACCAGCACGGGGAGGAAGAGCGACACCGCCAGCAGGACGCCGCTGCACACGATCATCAGCGCCGTCAGCACACGCGAAAAGAGCTGCGGCGCGCCGAGCTGCTTGGCCTGGGTGAGCGAAAAGGGCGTCCACGCCATGCGGAACATCTGCACGACCAGGAGCATCGCCACGCCCAGCTTGTAGTTGAAGGAGTAGATGCCGATCACCTCCTTGGTGTCCATCCTGTACACGGCGCGCGCGGTGGCGTCGGGGAGCACGTTGAGGACCATGCGGTCGCCGTTCTCCACCAGCCGCGACCGCCAGCGCCGCCGGGATCAGCGGCAGGGCGTAGCGCCAGAGCGGCCCCCACTCCGCGCCGCGCAGCGTCCCGGGGCGGAAGAGCCGCAGGATGATGGGGAGCATCAGCAGCAGGACGGCGAGGTTGGCGACCAGGTTGGAAAAGAAGATCGCCGAGACGTCCCAGCGAAGCACGCCGATCAGGATCACGTTCAGCGCGATGCTGGCCCCCGCGAAGAGGAGCTTCAGCGCGGCGTAGCGCTTCGCCTGGTTGCCTATCCGGAGCTGTGCGTACGGGACGGTCAGCAGCGCGTCCGTGTACACGATCGCCAGGATGTAGCGCACGGCGTACACCGGGAGCTTCACCACCTCCGCCAGCCACGGCGCCGCCACCCATCCCAGCGCCATCCCCACCGCCCCCACAGCGGCGATGGTGCCGAACGACATGCTGAAGGTGCGCTGCCGCGTGGTGAGGTCCGCGTCGCGGGTGGCGGCGGCGCCGCGCATGTACGCCACCTCCAGCCCGAGCAGGAAGACGAGCGACGCCAGCGGGATGTAGGTGTAGACGACGCTCTGCACCCCGTTCTCCGCCGGGGTGAAGGCGTAGGCGTAGTAGGGCGTCAGCAGGTAGCTGAGGAAGCGGCCCACGATGGAGCTGAGCCCGTACACGAGCGACTCGGACCCCAGCCGCCGCATCCGCGCGCCGAAGCCGTGCCCCGCCGAGGGCGCGGCGATCCCGGACCCCTCTGCCAGCGGCGCGGCGGATTCGTCAGCTTCGCTCACCTGGCGGTGCGGTGTGAAAGGGGCGGGTCGTTCAACGGATGGTTTCCTGGACGGAGGTGCAGGCGGCGCCGACCTTTGCGAACGTCGTCCGGCGCGGAACGTCCGGCGCGCTGCGGTGTCCCTGAGGTCCACCCGCCGCAAGGAGAGAGATCGTTGTCGTCTGGCCCGTCCGCGCCGCGTGCGCTGTACGTCCACGTCCCGTTCTGCGTGCGCCGCTGCTCGTACTGCGACTTCGCCGTGCAAGCCACGCGCGAGGCGCCCACGGCCGAGTGGCTCGATGCCGTCGTGGGCGAGATGCGCCTGCTGGCGGACGAGCGCGGGTGGACGGAGCCGCTCGCGCTGGACACGGTATACGTCGGCGGCGGCACCCCTTCGCTTCTCGCCCCCGGCGCCATGGCGGAGCTGCGCGAGCGGCTGGCGCCCTTTGCCGCCTGGAGCGACGCGGCGGAGTGGACGTGCGAGGCGAACCCGGAGAGCTTCACCGCGTCCACCGCCGCCGACTGGCGCGCCGCGGGCGTCAACCGCATCTCGCTGGGCGCGCAGACCTTTCACGAGCCCGCGCTGCGCTGGATGGGGCGGCTGCACGGCGTCGATGGCCCGCGCCGCGCGATGGACGCGGCGCGCGAGGCCGGCTTCGGCAACGTGAGCGTGGACCTGATCTTCGGACTTCCGCAGCGCCTGGGCCGCGACTGGGGCGCGGACCTCCACCACGCCCTCACGCTGGAGCCGGCGCACGTCTCCCTCTACGGCCTCACCGCCGAAGCCGCCGCGCCGCTGGGCCGCTGGGTGCTCGAAGGCCGCGAGACCCTCGCCGAAGACGACCTCTACGCCGACGAGTACCTCCTGGCGCACCGGCACCTGACCGCCGCCGGCTTCCGGCACTACGAAGTCTCCAACTTCGGCCTTCCCGGCCGGGAGTCGCGCCACAACGGCGTCTACTGGACGGGCGCGCCCTACGCCGCCCTCGGCCCCGGCGCGCACGCCTTCTACCCCCCGCTGCGCCGCTGGAACGTGCGCGGCTGGGACGACTACCGCGTCTCCATCGCCGCCTGCCGCTCGCCGACGGACGACGAGGAGACGGTGGACGACGAAACGCGCGCGCTCGAAGCCGCATGGCTCGGTCTTCGCACGGACACCGGCTACCCCCTCGCCGACGCCTGCAACGCCGAGCTTCGCCTGGCAGACGCCTGGCGCGCGCGCGGCCTGGCGTACGCGGATCCGGACGTCGTGCGCCTGACGGCTGAGGGTTGGCTTCTGCTGGATCGTCTGGCCGTGGAGCTGGCCGAAGCGGCCGAGGGGCGCGCGGCGCTGGCGGGCTGAAGGGCAAAGGTCGAGGCAGGGAGAGGGGGGAGCGAGATGACGAGCGGGGGTGAGGGCCGCCGGCATTGACGCTCCCCCTCCGCGCCGCGAAATTCAACGGGTTTGCCAGCGTTTTCACGCCTCACGGACCCATGACCGAGCAGCCCCTCAGCGAGCGCGAGCACGAGGTACTGGAGGCGGTGATC
>JAUJMI010000451.1 GCA_030446945.1 Longimicrobium sp.
ATGCCCAAGCAGACCATCGTCCTCGCCTACTCCGGCGGACTCGACACCTCCATCATCGTGCCGTGGCTGCGCGAGAACTACGACGCCGAAGTCATCTGCGTGGCGGGCGACGTGGGGCAGGGTGACGAGCTGGAAGGCGTGCACGCCAAGGCGATCGCGTCCGGGGCGAAGGAGTGCTACATCGAGGACCTGCGCGACGAGTTCCTCACCGGCTTCGTGTGGCCGACGCTCCGCGCGGGGGCCATCTACAACCGGAAGTACCTGCTGGGCACCTCCATGGCGCGCCCCATCATCGCGCAGCGGCAGGTCGCGGTGGCGCAGAAGATCGGCGCGTCCGTCCTCTCGCACGGGTGCACGGGGAAGGGGAACGACCAGGTGCGCTTCGAGCTCACCTACGCCGCCCTCGCGCCGGAGATGAAGGTGATCGCCCCCTGGCGCGAGTGGGACATCCGCTCGCGTGAGGACGCACTGGACTACGCCGCGCTGCACAACGTGGCGGTGGCGGCCACGCGCGAGAAGATCTACTCCCGCGACCGCAACATCTGGCACGTGAGCCACGAGGGCGGCCCGCTGGAGGACCCCAACTACGAGCCGGCGGAGGACCTCTTCCTCCTGACCCGCTCGCCCCAGGACGCGCCCGCGAAAGCGGAGTACGTCACGATCACCTTTGAGGCCGGCGACCCCGTGGCCGTGGATGGCGAGGCGCTCTCGCCGGTGGCGCTGCTGGAGCGGCTCAACGAAGTCGGCGGGCTCCACGGGGTGGGGCGCATCGACCTGGTGGAGGACCGGCTGGTGGGGATGAAGAGCCGCGGCGTCTACGAGACCCCCGGCGGCACCCTGCTGTACGCCGCGCACTCGGAGCTGGAGCAGATGGTGCTCGACCGGCGCACGCTGGCGCTCAAGGACGCCCTGGCCCCGCGCTACGCCGACCTGGTGTACGAGGGGCGCTGGTGGACCACGGAGCGCGCCGCCATGGACGCGCTGGTGGACGTGACGCAGCAGCGCGTGACCGGCGACGTGCGCCTGAAGCTGTACCGGGGCACGCACACGGTCGCGGGCCGCACCTCGCCCTACTCGCTCTACGACGAGCGCTTCGTCACCTTTGGCGAGGACGACGTGTACGACCAGGCGGACGCGGCGGGCTTCATCCGCCTCTACGGCCTCCCCATGCGCGTCGCCGCGCTCAAGGAGCAGGAGACGGCGGCGCCGTTCGCCGGCGCGCGGATGAGCGGCGAGCTGGCGGCGGACTGAACGGCAGTGCGTGAGTGCGTGAGTGCGCCGGGCACTCACGACATCCAACGCACTAACGCACTTACGCACTTCTGTCGAGGCACCGATGATCGCATCCGCCACCCACCCCGATCCCCCGCCGAAGCCCAAGCTCTGGGGCGGTCGCTTCGCCGCGGAGCCGGCTCCCGAGATGGACCGGCTCAACCGCTCCCTTCCCGTGGACCTCCGCCTGTGGCGCGAGGACGTGGCGGGGAGCCAGGCGTGGGCCTCGGCCATCGCCGCGGCGGGGGTCCTCACCCACGCGGAGTGGCTGCGGCTGCAGGCGGGGCTGGATGCCGTCGCCGCCCGGCTGGAGGGGTGGACGGCCGACGACTGGCGCGCCGCGCACGACGAGGACGTGCACTCGCTGGTCGAGCGCCTCCTGTACGAGGAGGCGGGGGACGTGGCTGGGAAGCTCCACACCGGCCGCTCGCGCAACGACCAGGTCGCCACTGACTCGCGCCTTTGGGCGCTGGGCGCGGTGGCGCGGCTGGACGCGGCGGTGCGCGAGCTCCAGCGCGCGCTCCTGGAGCAGGCGGAGGCACACCGCGGCACCGTGATGCCGTCGTACACACACATGCAGCGCGCGCAGCCCGTCTCGGCGGCGCACTGGTTCCTGTCGCACGCGTGGCCGCTGGCGCGCGACCGCGAGCGGCTGGGGCAGGCGCGCGACCGCGTGGCCGTCCTGCCGCTGGGGTCCGGGGCGGTCGCCGGATGCCCGTTCCCGGTGGACCGCGTCCTCCTCAAGGAAACGCTCGGCTTCCACGCCGTCTCGCGCAACTCCATCGACGCGGTGGCGGACCGCGACTGGGTGGCGGAGCTCCTCTTCGTGGGCGCCGCCGTAGGGATGCACCTGTCGCGGCTGGCGGAGGACCTGGTGGTGTTCGGCTCGCAGGAGTGGGGCTTCGTGCGCTTCTCGGACCGCTTCAGCACCGGCTCGTCGCTGATGCCGCAGAAGCGCAACCCGGACGCCATGGAGCTGGCGCGCGGCAAGGCGGGGCGCCTCATCGGCAACCTGACGGGGATCCTCACCGTGCTGAAGGGGCTCCCCTCCGGCTACAACAAGGACCTGCAGGAAGACAAGGAAGCGCTCTTCGACACCTTTGACACCCTCCAAGCGCTCCTTCCAGCCGTCGCGGGCACGGTGCGCACGCTGGAGCTGAACGCCGAGCGCTGCGCCGCCGCCGTCGATGCCGGAATGCTCGCCACCGACCTGGCCGACTTCCTGGTGCGCCGCGGGATGCCCTTCCGCGAGGCCCACGGCGCCGTCGGCCGGCTGGTGCGCACCGCGGAGGAGACGGGGTGCTCCGTGGACGAGCTGGACCGGGCCATCTTCCTGGAAGTCTCGCCGCACTTCGCGGACGCGGACCTCGCCCACCTCTTCTCCCCCGCCGCGTCCCTCGCCGCCCGCGCCGGCATCGGCGGCACCGCGCCCGACGCCGTGCGCGAGCAGATCGCCGCGTTGCGTCAGGTGCTCTAATGAGACCACGCGAGAACCTGAAAGGCGCAGAGGCACGGAGAGGATCTCTCTCCGTGCCTCTGCACGTTTCGCGGGACGAGAGACGGCGCGCGTGAGATTTGCACCGTTCGCGCGCCCCGAGCTTCGCAGCACCGCAACCGGCCCGCGACCATGACGAACCCCCGCGCCATCCTTTCCGATCCGCGTCTCACGGCGCGCATCCTACGCACCGCGCCGCTGCTGTACAGCGAGGGCGCGGACCCGGAGCTGGACCGGCCGGCGCACGTGCGCGCGGGCTCCGGCATCGCGTGGGTGGGGGAGCGGCTGGCGGTGGTGCAGGACGATGCCGCCTTCCTGGCGCTGGTCGATCCGGTCACCGCGGAGGTGCGGGCGATCGCGCTGGAGGCGG
>JAUJMI010000452.1 GCA_030446945.1 Longimicrobium sp.
TGTTGTAGGCGCGCGCCAGGCGGGTGAGCGAGTCGAGCACGATCACCACGTCGCGGCCGCTTTCCACCTGCCGGCGGGCGTGCTCCAGCACCATTTCCGCGACGGCGACGTGGCGCTCGGCCGGGCAGTCGAACGAGGACGCGATCACCTCGCCGCGCCCCAGCATCTCCATCTCCGTGACCTCTTCCGGCCGCTCGTCCACCAGCAGCACCAGGAGCAGCGCCTCGGGATAGTTGGTGGAGACGCCCTCCATGATCGCCTGGAGGATCGTGGTCTTGCCGGCCTTGGCCGGCGCCACGATCAGGGCGCGCTGCCCCTTTCCGAGCGGGGAGATCAGGTCGATGATGCGGTTGGTGAAGTCGCGCCGGCCGCGCAGCCGCTGCGACTCGCACTCCAGCGTCAGGCGCTCGTCCGGGTAGGTGGCCGGGAGCGACTGGAAGTCGGCGCGGGAGCGGGCGTGCGCCGGGTCCAGGCCGTTGACCGTGAGCACCGAGTCCAGCGGGGGGCTCTTGCCGCGCCCGGGGGGAGTGCCGATCGTCCCCTCCACGCGGTCGCCGGTGCGCAGGCCGAAGCGGCGGATCAGCCCCTGCGAAACAAAGGTGTCGCCGTCCGACGCCTGGTAGCCGTTGTGGGAGCTGCGGAGGAAACCACTGCCGCTGGGGAGGATCTCGAGAATGCCCTGTGCGTCGACGGTGGCCGGCGCGGGCGCGTCGGGCAGCGCCGCGATGCCGGGCTGTGCGGAAAGACTCATTCTGTCGCTCTGGAACGTTGATTCGAATGACGCGGGGGCGCCGGAGGCGAGTGCCGCCCGGCAGAGAGTACTGGATTGCCGCCGCGTTGCTGTGGGGCTGCGCGCCTGACGCACGTCAAGTTGCGTGCCGCCCGCGGGGGCAGCTGCGGAGGGACGCGGGCGCGTGTCGGAGCGCCGCAATGTAAGCCGCGCGGGCACGCACGCAAGGCTTCCGCGCCCACTTTCCCCGAAAGGTTTCCGGCCGGGTGGCGCAAACGCATTCGCGCATATAGCTTTACCCGCTCAACCACCCCGCACGTCTTCCCCGGCGCATCTCTATGCCCTTCGTAGAGCGCTCCCTGGTCCCGCAGAGCCCCTTCCACCCCCACGCCGTGCGCAAACGCGCGTTCAAGGCCGTGGTGGGGGTCGCGCTCATGCTGGGCTCGCTGGGCGCGGCTTTCTTCCGCACCCAGATCGTCCGCAACAGCGAGTTCGAGCTGGAGGCGGACGACAACCGCTTCCGCGTCATCCCCATCCCCGCGCCGCGCGGCACCGTCACCGACCGCAACGGCAAGGTGATCGCCGAGACGGTGGCCGGCTACACCCTCTCGGTGGAGCCCGGCCCGCCCGACTCGGTGCGCGCCCGCCTGCGCCGCGTGGCCGGCGTCGTGAGGCTGGACTCCGCGGCGATGGAGGAGGTGGTGGAGCGCTCGCGGCAGATCCGCACCGAGCCGGTGCCCGTGCTCTCCAACCTGAGCTTCGAGCAGGTGTCGCGGCTGGAGGAGCGCGGGCAGCGCCCCCCCGGCGTGCTGATGGAGGCGCGTCCCATCCGCCGCTATCCCGCCGGCGCCGCCGTGGCGCACCTGGTGGGGTGGGTGGCCGAGATCAGCGACCGCGAGCTGGACGATCCGCAGTGGGTGGGCTTCCGCAGCGGGCAGCACATCGGCAAGAGCGGGGTGGAGAGGTCGTACGAGCGCTCGCTGGCCGGCAAGCCGGGGTCGCGCTACGTGGAGGTGAACTCGCGCGGACAGCTGGTGCGCCCCTTTGCGCAGCAGATGTCGCAGGCGCCCACGCCGGGCGGCGACGTCAAGCTGACCATCGACCTGGACCTTCAGCGCTACGCCCACCAGGTATTCCCGCAGGGGAAGCGCGGCGCCATCGTGGCGATGGTGCCTTCCACGGGCGAGATCCTGGCGATGTACTCCGCGCCGACGTTCGACCCCAACCTGCTGGTGGGCGGCATCACCCGCAGCGTGTGGAGCCAGCTCAACACCGATCCGGGCCGCCCCCTCATCAACCGCGCCGCCAACGGCACCTACCCGCCGGCCTCCACCTGGAAGCTGGTGACGGCCATGCTGGGGCTGGAGCGGCGGGTGATCGCCCCTGAGAAGGCGATGCCGATCGCCTGCTCCGGCGGGATGTCGTACGCCGGCCGCTACTCCCGCTGCGACCGCCGCGAGGGGCACGGCCCGCAGAACATGATCCAGGCCATCGCCAACTCCTGCAACGTCTACTTCTATCAGCTGGGCATCGCGCTGACGCTGCAGACGCTGGCGGAGGAAGGGACGCGCCTGGGCTTTGGACGCCGCACCGGTGTGGACCTCCCCGGCGAGGCGTCGGGGACCTTCCCCACGGGGCGCCCCTGGTACGTGAAGCGCTTCGGGTGGCGCGCCCCGCCGAGCGAGGTGATGAACGTGGCCATCGGACAGGGCCCCAACTCGCAGACGCCGCTGCGCATGGCCGCCTTCTTCTCCGCCATCGCGGGGAACGGCACGGCGCGCGCCCCGCACCTGCGCATGGGCGCCCAGCCGCCGGTGGAGACGGACCTGCGCGTGCAGCCCTCGACTCTGGCCACGGTGCGGCTGGGGCTGGACCGCGTGGTGGAGCAGGGCACGGCGCGCGCGGTGGCGCTGGGCCGCTGGAAGCTTTCCGGGAAGACGGGTACGGCGCAGAACTCCGCCGACCCCAAGAAGCCGCACGCCTGGTTCACCGGCTATGCGGGCCCGCGCGGCCGTGACCCCGAGATCGTGGTGGCCGTGCTGGTGGAGTTCGGGGAGCACGGCGGCAGCGGCGCCGGGCCCACCGCCGCCGCCATCGCCAACTACTACCTGAACAAGAAGCACGGCTTCCCGACGCCGCGCCTCGTCGCCGCCGAGACCGCGCGCGTGGGCGCGCTGCTGGACACCTCGCCGCAGCCCGCGATCCGGGATACGGCGCCGGGGCCGCGGCCGGAGTAGGGGAACGGCGGGACGGGGAATGGGGAACGGGGAACGGGGAACGGTAGGGGACAGGGGACAGGGGACAGGGGACAGCCGGCCCGCTGCCGCAAACAAGCAGCGCGGCGGCGCCCCGCGGGGCGGCCCCGCGCCCCCCGCCCCCACTGGAAACTACCACCCCGCGTTTGGG
>JAUJMI010000453.1 GCA_030446945.1 Longimicrobium sp.
GAAGAACAGCAGAGGGCCATCCGCGCGGACCTGCGCAAGCGCCCCTCCCCCAGGTGGTTATTGGGGGAGGGGCGGCGAGGTGACGAGCGGGGTGGGGGCCTGCCCCGCACGCACCACCTCGGCGATAGGCAACGGCGAGAAGGGCTCCGAGACGAAGATCTGGGCGAGGTGGCGCCAGCGGGCGAGGGCGCCCAGAGGCTGCGGCTCGCCGTCCGGGCGGCCGGTGGCGAGGGTGACGTGGGGGACGCGCGGGATCAGGCGCAGCACGGCAAGCTCCAGCCCGGCCGCCGCGTCGGTATCCGGGAGGTAGACGTGGCCAGGGTCGTTGGAGTCGGCGCCGTAGCTCTCCAGACCCACTTCGGCGGCGGCGCGATGGAAAGCGGGCATCTGCGAGGGCGCCACGTCGTAGTCCGCGGCGCGGCCGGCGGCGCGGCCCAGCCTGTCCACGCGGCAGTGCCACGAGGTGAGGGTGCTCGTGGCAAAGAAACCCGGCCGGCTTCGGCCCTGCTGGAAGAGCCAGGCCTGCCGCTGCGGCGCCCTCCACGTCTCGCGCCTGCGCACGCGCACCCCGCGACTGGCCAGCGCCTGCTCCATCCGCCGCAGCCTCGACGCGAAGACCGGGTCCAGCAGCTCCATCTCGCGGTATGTGCGGCGCACCTCGCTGCCGAAGACGGTGCGCAGGATCCGCCACTCCCAGTGCTCGTAGCTCTCGCCCGGCTCCGGGCGCGGCATCCCGGGAACGCCCACCACGTGCGTGCCGGGGAGCGGGGTGGCGGGCTGGTAGACGGGCACGTCCAGGTACGACAGCAGCCCGAAGCGCCCCGGCCCCTGCGCCCGATAGCGGCAGCGCAATTCCGACGACGTCGGGTTGCGGCCCAGGCGCTCGATGGGACGCACGCTGCACGGGTTCACCAGCGGCGGACGCGCGGGTGTCGGCGGAGCGGGCGGGGCCGCCGGCGCCGCGGGCGTCGTGCTGTCCACGGGTGGAACGGTCTGGGCGGCGAGCGGGGACGCCGCCAGCGCGCAGGCGATCAGGGCAGGGAGGTGCTTCGACATCGTATGTGAAAGAGGACGGCCGGCGCTCGGAGCTTCCCCCGTACGTACCCCCCGTCCGCCTGAATGGTTGAAGTCGATCGGGCGCCAAGCTAACACGCCCCCGCCGCCCCGGCGAGGCGCCGCATTCGTTGCGCCCCGCGGCGCCGCGGCCTATGCTTTCCGCCTCACCCTTACCCGCGGAGCCGCTGGATGGCGAAGGCCAAGGTGAAGTTCCACGAGACGCCCAATCCCAACGCGGGCAAGTTCACGGTCGGCCGCACCCTGGTGGAAGGGCGCAGCGGCCTCACCTTCGCCACGGCGCGCGACGCCAAAGACAACGCCGTCGCGGCGCGGCTGATGGCGGAGCCGGGGGTGGCCTCCGTCTTCATGGTGGCCGACTTCGTCACCGTCACCAAGGATGACAGGGCGACGTGGGCCGACCTGGCGCCGCGGGTGCAGTCCGCCCTGCGCGAGACGCTGTGACGGCAGAATTCGACGCGGAGACCTATCGGCGGCGGCGGGAGCGCTTCCTGGAGGGGATCGGCGGTGGTGTGGCGATCCTGGTGGCGCTTCCGGAGCTGGTGAAGTCGCGCGACACCTCCGTCCGCTACCGGCCGGACAGCGACCTCTTCTACCTCACCGGTTTCGCGGAGCCGGGCGCCGTCGCCGTGCTGACGCCGCACGACGAGGAGCACCGGCTCACGCTCTTCGTTCGCGAGCGCAACCCGGAGCGTGAGGCGTGGGACGGCCCCCGCGCCGGGCCCGAGGGCGTCCGCGAGCACTTCGGCGCCCACGCCGCGTATCCTGTCAAGGAGCTGGACGAGCGGCTCAACGCGCTGGTGGAGCCCGCGGACGCCATCGTCTACGCGCTCGGCTCGGGCGCGGAGATGGACCGGCGCGTGGCGGAGCTTCTGCGCGGCTTCCGCCGCACGCGCCCGCGCACCGGCAAGGGGCCCGCGGACGTGCGCGACCCCGCCGCCGTGCTGGACCGGATGCGCCTGATCAAGGAGCCCGGCGAGCTGGAGCGGATGCGGGCCGCGGCCGAGATCGCCGCCCGCGCGCACGCCGCCGCCATGCGCGCCGCCCGCCCGGGTATCGGTGAGTGGGAGCTGGAGGCAGTCGTCGAGTCCAGGTTCCGCGCCGCGGGCCCGGCGGTGGAGACGGCCTTCCCCAGCATCGTGGGGAGCGGGATCAACGCCACCGTCCTGCACTATCACGACAACGCCCGCCGCACCGAAGACGGCGACCTGGTGCTGATCGACGCCGGCGCCGCGCTGGGGCTCTACTGCTCGGACATCACGCGCACCTTCCCCGTCAATGGCCGCTTCACGCCCGCGCAGCGCGAGGTCTACGAGATCGTCCTGGCGGCGGAAGAGGCGGCCATCGCGGCGATCCGGCCGGGCGCGCCGTTCTCCTCCATCCATCAGGCGGCGCTCGGTGTGCTGGCGGGGGGGATGATCGATCTGGAGCTGGTGACGGGAACGGCGGAGGAGGTGATCGAGGCCAAGGGGCACCAGCGCTTCTTCATGCACCAGACCTCGCACTTCCTGGGGCTGGACGTGCACGACGTGGGCGCCTACGCGAACCCGGACGGCTCCCCCGTCGCGCTGGAGCCGGGGATGGTGCTCACCGTGGAGCCGGGCCTCTACATCCCCGTGGCGGACGACGTGCCGGAGCGGCTGCGCGGGATCGGCGTCCGCATCGAGGACGACGTGATCGTCACCGACGAGGGCCACGAGGTCATCACCCGCGGCGTCCCCGTGTATCCGTACCAGATCGAGGCGCTGGTGGGGACCGCCACCTGATTTCTCATTACGAGGAGCCGCCCGTTCCGCCCTCCGAAACCTGCTCCGCACTACCGCGGCGACTGAAGAACCGAGCCGGCGCCGCCGCGGGTTCTGCACCACGGCGCACCCTCGGCCCGCACAGCAGATCCTTCGCTCCGCGCCAGACTGCGGAGACGGGGGAAAGGTCTGAGAAGCGCGTCGCTCGAGATGACCAAAATGGGGGTGGTCGCCCCAGCCAGACCGCTTCAGCGGTCTTCGCGTGGTTCCAGCCGGGGGCTTCAGCCCCCGGGTGTTCGCGGGCTGACCTCGCCAA
>JAUJMI010000078.1:0-2485 GCA_030446945.1 Longimicrobium sp.
GCATTTTTTCACCCGTGGATCGCAAGAAGCGGCGCCCCTCTGGAAGTGCTACGTCGCCACCCACGCCACGGGATTCATCCCCCGCGTCGCACCCGTATCAGCGGAACCCGGAAATGGGCACGTTGATACCGGCCGCGAGGCGGAAGGCGTCGTAGTCCTCCACCGTGGTCCAGCGCCCCTCGACGAAGGGACGCACGCTGGTGTTGCGGATGCGCCCGCTCTCCAGCCCCAGGATCAGGTTGAGGCCGACCTCGGTGTCGCTGTCGTCGTCGAGCTCGAAATCGCGGTTGAGGAAGGCCGCGCCGAAGCCGCCGTAGACCCCCCCGAGCGCCGCGGGGCGCAGCAGGAGGTCGGCGTTGATCTGCCACTCGGTGGGCGAGTCGTCGAAGAAGACATCCGCGCTCGGCGCCAGCGCCAGCCCCCGCGCGAGGGGGATGCGGAGCTGCGCGCCGGCGGTGCCCCCGTCCTCCTGGAAGTCGTAGCCGCCGCGTACGCCGAACTGCGCGGGGTCGCCGCGCCCGCTCCACACGATCACGGTGCGGCTCCGCTCGCGCTCGCGTTCCCGGCGGCGCTCGGCCTCGCGGCGGCGCTCCCGTTCGCGCTCACGCTCCCTCTCGCGGTCGCGCTCGCACTCCACGCGGCGCCCGTCGCGCCAGACGTAGCACCGCGTCTGGGCGGCTGCATCCACCGCGGTGCCCAGGGCGAGCAGCGCGGCCAGCAGGCAAACGTTCTTGCGCAGCATCCCAACCTCCCTCAATGGATGAATTTTCCCGGCGCGCATCATCGCACGCCGGGTTCAAAGGGGTTGGATGCTGCGAATCGCGATTGGGTTGGATGGGATTGTAACACGGCGAACAGCAGGGCTGAGATTGCCGTTACGAGAGCGTGAGGCGCAGGCCCATCCAGGCGGCGAGCACTCCGACCGCCACGCTGCCGAACGAGTACAGCAGCGCGGTAACTGGAGAGCCGCGCTGCAGCAGGACGAGGGTTTCGTAGCTGAAGGTGCTAAAGGTGGTGAAGCCGCCGCAGAAGCCAATGCCGAGGAGGGCGCGCACACGCCAGGCCTCCCCGGCCACGGGAAACGCGCCCATGAGCAGCCCCAGGCCGAGCGAGCCCGCCACGTTGATGCCGAAGGTCGCCCAGGGGAACCCGTCACGGGCGGCGAACGCCTGCGCCACGCCGAAGCGCGCCGCGGCTCCCGCCGCACCCCCCAGCGCGACCACGAGCCAGCTCACCGCACCGGCGCCCGGTTGTTGCTCCGGTCGGAGTCGATCACGATCCAGCGCGGGTCGACGACGACTTCAGCGGGGCGCTCGCGCGAGGTCAGCAGGACCGTCTGGCGGCGGGCGCGGCCGCTGACGCGCTGCTCCGCGTCGCCCGCGCGCACGGTCACGGGCATCCACGCCTCGCCCGTGCGCGCCAGCTCCACGCGCGTCTGCCAGCGTCCGCTGGGGAGGCGCGTGCTCGCGGCGGAGGCGACGGAGTAGTCCAGCTTGTCCGTACGCTCGATCCAGCTCGTGCGGAACCAGTCCAGGTCGCGACCGCTCACCCGCTCCGCCACGGCGAAGAAGTCGCGGCCCGTGGGGTGCCGGAACTTCCACTCGTCGTAGTAGCGGCGCAGGACGCGGCGAAAGGTGGGCTCGCCCAGATAGTCGCGCAGCATGCGCAGCACCAGCGAGCCCTTGGTGTAGGTCATCGCGCCGTAGATGCGCGGCGAGCGGTACGCGGCGCCCGGCAGGTTGAGCGCCTGCGTGGAGTCCGCGCGCTCCAGCCGCTCGATGCTGCGCACGGCGCCGTTCCAGAGGGAGTCGGCCGCGGGCGCGTTCCCCTCTCGGCGCAGCTTCTCCTCCATGTACCAGTTGGTCACAAAGGAGGTGAAGCCCTCGTCCAGCCACCCCTCTCGCCACTCGTTGCTCCCCAGGATGCCGTGCAGCCACTGGTGCGTGACCTCGTGCACGATCAGCCCCTCGCTGGCCGAGCCGTTCATCACCAGCATGGGGAACTCGGTGCCGCCGCTCTCCAGCCGGTGCAGGACGGTGAGCTGCGGGTACGGATAGGGGCCGAAGAGCGCCCCCACCCACTGCACGGCGCCCAGCGTGAGGCGCGCGACGCGATTGCCCCCCCACGCCGTGTCGCCGGGGAAGAAGAGGACGTGGATCGACGGGAGGTCCGAGCGCTGGCCCGCGTCGTTGAGCGAGAAGCGGGTGACGCCCTCGTGCGTGAACCGCGGATCGGCCGCCCAGCCGAAGTGGTGCACCCGCTGCGCGCGGAAGCGGACGCGCTTGCGGCCCTCTGCCGACGCGCCGGTCAGCAGCCCGAGCGATTCCGCCGGCCGCGCGGTGTAGGCGGAGCGCTCGGACGCGTCCGGCGTCCACCCCGGGTTCCCGTCTACCGCGACGCCGGTGGCGCCCACCACCTGGTCGGCGGCGAGGTCCAGCGTCACGTCGTACTCGCCGAACTCGCCGTAGAACTCGCCCTGCGGCAG
>JAUJMI010000078.1:2585-11140 GCA_030446945.1 Longimicrobium sp.
GGTCCAGCGTCACGTCGTACTCGCCGAACTCGCCGTAGAACTCGCCCTGCGGCAGCAGCGGCTGCGCGGCCCATCCGCCCCGCTCGTACACGGCGATGCGCGGGTACCACTGCGCGAAGTCGAAGTGCCGCCCGCGCCGCCCCTGTCTTCGCGGCAGCGTGGAGAGGCGCGCGTCCCAGTCCATCACCACCGTCGCCGACTGCCCGCTGCCGAGCGGCGTGGGGAGCGGGATGGCGACGACCGTGGAGTCGGGAGCGCCGGGGTACACGGGGCGGACCTCGCGCCCGTTCACGCGCACGGCGGTGAACCGCTCGAAGGCGTGCTCCGCCGCGCCCAGGTTCTGGAAGCGCATCTCGCCGTACTCCGCCTCGCGCCGGGCCCAGGCGCTGTTGGGGCGGAAGGCGTTGAGGTGCTGGTGCAGGTAGAGCGTGTCCAGCCGGCGCGGCGAGCGGTTGGTGTAGCGGAGCCGCGCGCGCCCATGAAGGATGTCGCTCCCCTCCTCCAGCCGGGCCTCGATACGGTAGTCCACCCCCTGCTGCCAGTTCTGGCTACCGGCGGCGCGCGCCTGCTGCGCCGCCAGCGGCTGCGCGAGGGGGACGAGGGCGAGGGCGACGATTGCCCGTGCGGTGCGTCGGTTCATGGGTACCGGTTCCGGAGTCGGTTGGCGGATCGCCTGCGAAGTTGAGGCGGCACCGCGCATTGGGCAAGCCCGCCGCGAGTCGCTATCTTGCCGCGCTCGACGACTGCTCGCACACATCAAGGATGGGATCATGCACCTGACGTACCTCGCGATCGGCCTCTGCGCCGGCGTGCTCTCCGGGCTCTTCGGAATCGGCGGCGGAGTGCTGATCGTGCCCGCGCTGATGCTGGTCGCGAAGATGTCTCCCATCGAAGCCATCGCCACCTCGCTCGGCTCGCTCCTCCTGCCGGTCGGCGCACTGGGCGCGTACGAGTACTACAAGAACGGCCACGTCAACGTGATCGCGTCGCTCCTGGTGGCGCTCGGCCTGCTTGTGGGTGCCTACTTCGGCGCGCGCTGGGCGCAGACGCTGAGCCCCGTGCAGATGAAGCGCGCCTTCGCCCTGTTCCTGGTGATCGTCGCGGCGCGGATGTGGTTCACGGCCGGCAGGGCGGGATGAAGCGGAGGCGCGGAGATCCCGACTCCGCGCCTCCGCATCGCCCTCGCTCGTGCCTCGTCCTACTCCGCCGCCTTCAGCAGCTCGCCGACGCCGACGATGGCGTGCACCGGATAGCCGCGCGCCTCGATGGCCTCTCGGCCGCCCTCCTCCCGGTCCACCAGCGAGAGCACGGCGATCACCTCGCCACCCTCCGCCTCCACGGCTTCGATGGCCCTGAGGGCGCTCCCGCCGGTGGTGATGACGTCCTCCACCACCACCACGCGCATCCCCGCCGCGAAGCACCCTTCCAAGCGCTTCCCCGTGCCGTGCGCCTTGGGTTCCTTGCGCACGGTGAAGGCGTTCACCGCGTCTCCCGCGATCCACGAAGCGTGCGCGATGGCGTAGGCCACCGGGTCCGCGCCCATGGTGAGCCCGCCCACGGCGTCCGGCCGCAGCCCCGCATCGCGCACCGCCGCCAGCCCCAGCCGCCCGACCACCGCCTGGCCTTCGGCGTGGGTGGTGGTGGTGCGGCAGTCGATGTAGAAGCGGCTGCGGGCGCCGCTGCTCAGCACGAAGTCGCCCACGCGGAACGAGCGCTCCAGCAGCAGAGCGACGAGCCGCTCCCGGTCCCCGCTCATGCGATGGTCGGCGGCGTGGGGACGGCGACCCACTCCTCGATGGTCTGCGGCGTCGGATAGGTTTCGTGGAACGCCTCGTGGAGCATTCGGATCGCCTCCACCGTCGCCTCGTCCGCGCGGATGTCGGTCTCGGCGCCGAACTCCAGGAACTCCAGGTACACCTCCGGCACGTCGGCCGAGATGAAGTTCCACGCGTGCGCCCCCTTGGCCGTCGCGGCCGCGTGCAGCTGCAGCCAGAGCGGCACGTACTCCTCGATCCTGTCCATCGGCACGCGCCGCCGGATGCTCACCAGCCTGCGCTGCATCGTCGTTTCCATGGTCTTCCTGATCGATCGTAGGGGCGTGATTCATCACGCCCGCCCTTTCCCCCGTTACAACCGCGGCCGCACACACCCGAACCGCGTAGAGGCAGCCCCACTTGGCTGCCCGTGCCCTCCGCGCGCCGAAACCGCTCCCGCCGGTGCGCAATGCGGGGCCGCTTCGATCATGTTCGTCCCCGAGATGCCGGCGTTAACCTTGCCCGCGCGAGAGGGGGCGTCAAGGGCGTGGGGGACCTCCGGCGGCGCAGCGGCGTACATCGTGCCGCATGCACGCGCACGCCACGCACTCCCCGTCGCCCCATCGAGCAACATGCGACCGTCGCCGTATCGTATCGCCGTGCTCCTCCTGTCCGCGCTCGTGCTGGCGTGCGCCCCCGCATGGGCGCAGGGCGGCACCGTCGCGGGGCGGGTGACGGGGCCGGGCGGGCAGCCGATCGCGGGGGCGCGCGTCGCCGCCATCCCGGCGGCGGGGGGCTCGGCGCGGCGCACCGCCGTCACGGGCGAGGGGGGCGCCTTCCGCCTGGCGAACCTGCCGGCCGGCGCGTACCGCGTGCGAGCCCAGCGCCTGGGCTACGCCGCCGCCGAGCAGACCGTCACGGTCGCCGCGGGCGCCGAGGCGCGGGCCGAGCTGGTGCTGGCCGAGGAATCGTTCACCCTGGAGGCGATCGAGGCCCGCGCCGGCGCCGGCGAGCAGCGGGAGCGCACCCGCTTCGAAACCGAGGCCGGCGTCACCTCGCGCGTCATCACGGGCCAGGAGCTCAAAGTCATCCCCGGCCTGGGCGAGGCGGACATCATGCGCGCGGTCGAGGTCCTCCCCGGCGTGGTATCCACCTCCGACTTCAGCAGCGCCTTCAACGTGCGCGGTGGCTCGGCGGACCAGAACCTGGTGCTCCTGGACGGCTTCCCCATCTTCAACCCCTTCCACCTGGGCGGCCTCTTCTCCGTCTTCAACGGCGACGTGATCGCGCGGGCGGAGCTCCTGGCCGGCGGCTTCGGGGCGGAGTACGGCGGGCGCGTGTCTTCGGTGCTGAACGTCGAAACGGAGCCGGGGACACAGGGCAAGGGGATCCGCGGCGCGGCGGGCGTGTCGATCCTGGCCACTCGCCTGGCGCTGCGCGGCGACCTCCCAGTGCGCGACTCGCTCGGCCGGCGCGGCGGATGGCTGGTCTCGGCGCGAAGGTCGTACTTCGACGCGCTCCTCGCCTCCGTGGTCGACTTCCCGTACCACCTGACCGACCTGCAGCTCGGCGTCTCCCTCCCCCTGCCGCGCGGCGGCACCCTGCGCCTGACCGGCTACGGCGGCCAGGACGTGCTGGACCTCTCCGACTTCGAGGCGCCGGGCTTCGGAGACGACGAGGAGGCGGAGGAGGACGACAGCGCGGACGACATCCTGCGCATCCGCTGGAATTGGGGGAACCAGGTGGCGGGCGCGCACTGGAGCCAGCCGCTGGGGCGGTGGACATCGGACACGCGGGTGGGCTTCTCGCGCTACGCCGAGGCGCTGACCTTCGTGGACTTCGGCGACACGCGCTTCGAGTCGGCCATCAGCCAGTGGCAGCTTCGCTCCGACTTCGGGCGCCCGCTGGGAACGCGCCTCGCCCTGCGCACCGGCGTGGAGGCGACGCTCCCCGCCTACCGCAACCTGGGCGAAGCAGGGGGGACGGTCTTCTTCGAGGGGCGCCGGCGCGGCACCCTCGCCAGCGGCTACGGGCAGCTGCGCTGGGAGCCGTCGCCGCTCTGGATCGTGGAGCCCGGCCTGCGCGCCGACGTGTGGACGGCGGGCGGCCACACGCGCCCCCTCGTCTCGCCGCGGCTGGCGGCGAAGCGCTTCCTCGGCACCGGGCGCGACGCGGCGGTCAAGGCGTCGGTGGGGCGCTACACGCAGTTCCTCCACTCCCTGCGCGACGAGAACCTCCCCGTCTCCAACGACACCTGGATCACGGCCGACCGCGACGTCCCCGCCGTCGTGTCCGACCAGGTGCAGGCGGGGTTCGAGAAGTTCTGGGGCGACCGCTGGTACGTATCCGCCGAGGCGTACGCGCGGCGCTTCCGCGGCCTCACCGAGCTGAACGTCGCCGACGACCCCAACCGCCCGGGCGACGACCTGATCGAGGGGAAGGGGCGCTCGTTCGGCTTCGACCTCCTGCTGAAGCGCAGCGCCGGCCGCCTGACCGGCTGGACGACGCTCTCCCTGCTCCGCGCCACGCGCACCTTCCCCGACCCCACCGCCGCCGGTCTGGAGGACGTCCCGCAGACGGTGACCTTCCCCCCCATCTTCGACCGGCGCGTGGACCTGGACGTGGTGGCGCAGTACCGCCTGGGGCGGCGCACGGACCTGGGGGCCCGCTTCAACTTCGGCTCGGGCGTCCCCTACTCGCGCCCCGTGGCCCAGATCATCGGCTTCCAGACGGACCTGGTGGGCGGCGGCTACCGCCTCCCCCGCCCCTTCACCGAGGACCCGGAGCTCCCGGTGTACGTGGTCCCCGGCCGCCGCAACCAGGAGCGCTACCCCGCCTACCACCGCCTGGACGTGACCCTGCGCCGCCGCTACGAGCGCGCCTGGGGCACGCTCACGCCGTACGTGCAGGTGCTTAACACGTACAACCGGCGCAACGTGCTGTTCTACTTCTACAACTACAGCGACACCCCCGCCACGCGCTCCGGCATCAGCATGTTCCCCGTGCTGCCGACGGTGGGGGTGGAGGCGACGTTCTGACCTCCACGCCCTCCCATCTTCCCGCCGCACGATTCTTGTGATGCGTCCCTCACGAGGTGAGAATTCGTCGATGCCGGAAGCGTGTGTGAGCTCGCCTCGTCTTCGCGGATCGAGCAGCGATGCGCATGATTGAGCGGCGCGGAGTGACCCGCGCGTCCACCGGGACAGTCCTCAGGGAGCGGTTCGCCAAGCCGCCGCGGAAACCAAGCAGGGGATGTACGATGAAACGCGAACAGATAGCCGCAGACATCGAGACGTACGCTCAGGACATCGTCGACACCGTGCGTGAGCCGCTGCTCATGCTGGACACCACGCTCCGCGTACGAAGCGCAAACCGCGCCTTTTACCAGACCTTCCGCGTCACCTCCGCGGAAACGGAGGATCAGCTCATCTACGAGCTGGGCAACGGCCAGTGGGACATCCCCGCACTGCGCACCCTGCTGGAGGACATCGTCCCGAAGCGCTCCGTCTTCGACGACTTCGAGCTGGAGCACACCTTTCCCGTGATCGGGCGGCGGGTGATGCTGCTGAACGCACGGCAGCTTCGTGCAGGCAGCCACGGCGAGCTGCTGGTGCTGGCCATGGAGGACGTGACCGAGCGCCGCCGGGCGGAAGCCGACCTGGAGGCGATCGACGCGTATGCCCAGGACATCGTGGATACGGTCCGCGAGCCGCTGCTCATCCTGGACCCGTCGCTCCGCGTGCGCAGCGCCAACCGCGCCTTCTACCAGACCTTCGAAGTGGGGGCGGAGGAGACGGAGAACCAGCTGATCTACGAGCTCGGCAACGGGCAGTGGGACATCCCGGCGCTGCGCACCCTGCTGGAGGACATCATCCCCAAGAGGTCGGTGTTCAACGACTTCGAGCTGGAGCACACCTTTCCCCAGATCGGGCGGCGGGTGATGCTGCTGAACGCCCGGCAGCTCCGTGCCGGCAGCCACGACGAGCTGCTGGTGCTGGCCATGGAGGACGTCACCGAGCGCCGGCGTGCGGAGGCCGACCTGGAGGCGATCGAGACGTACGCCCAGGACATCGTGGAAACGGTCCGCGAGCCGCTCCTGATCCTGGATCCGTCGCTCCGCGTGCGCAGCGCCAACCGGGCCTTCTACCAGACCTTCGAGGTGGGGGCGGGGGAGACGGAGGGCCAGTTGATCTACGAGCTGGGCAACGGCCAGTGGGACATCCCGGACCTGCGCGTGCTGCTGGAGGACATCATCCCGACGAGGTCGGTGTTCAACGACTTCGAGCTGGAGCACACCTTTCCCCAGATCGGGCGGCGGGTGATGCTGCTGAACGCGCGCCAGCTTCGCGCCGGCAGCCACGGCGAGCTGCTGATGCTGGCGCTGGAGGACGTGACTGAGCGACGGCGCGCCGAAGAGGAGGTGGCGGAGGCCCGCGAGGCGGCGGAGGCCGCCAACCGTTCCAAGAGCCAGTTCCTGGCCAACATGAGCCACGAGCTTAGAACGCCGCTGAACGCCATCCTCGGCTACTCGGAGATGCTCCAGGAGGAGGCCGCCGAGCAGAGCCTGGAGTCGTTCGCCGCGGACCTGGAGCGCATCAACTCCGCGGGGAAGCACCTGCTGGCGCTGATCAACGACATCCTGGACCTGTCCAAGATCGAAGCCGGGAAGATGGAGCTGTTCGTCGAGCGGTTCGACCTGGCGGAACTGATCGACGAAGTCGCGTCCACGGTGCAGCCGATGGTGCACAAGAACGCCAACACCCTGAGGGTGGTACGCGCCGCCGGCCTGGGCGAGATGCGGGCGGACCAGATGAAGGTGCGGCAGGCGCTCTACAACCTGCTCTCCAACGCGGTCAAGTTCACCGAGGGCGGCACCGTCACCCTCGCCGCCGACCGCCAGATCATGGACGGGGGCGAGTGGATCGTGTTCCGCGTGGCGGACACGGGGATCGGGCTCAGCGACGAGCAGCTCTCCAAGCTGTTCCTCGACTTCAGCCAGGCGGACGCATCCACCACGCGCCGCTTCGGCGGGACGGGGCTGGGGCTGGCCCTCACGCGCCGCTTCTGCCAGATGATGGGCGGCGACGTGTCGGTGCAGAGCGTGCCGGGCGAAGGGAGCGTGTTCACCATCAAGCTTCCCGCGCTCATGCAGGAGAGCGCGCCCGACGGCGACGGCGCGCGCGCGGGCGCCTTCGTCGCCTCGCGCGACGGCGAGATCCCGGCGGGCGGCGAGGCCCCGCCCGGAACGAGCTGCGTGCTGGTGATCGACGACGACGATGCCGCGCGAGATCTGCTGCAGCGCTACCTGACCCGGGAGGGGTTCAGCGTTCGCACCGCCGCCAGCGGGCCGGACGGGCTGCTCCTTGCGCGCACCCTGCACCCCGCGGCCATCACGCTCGACGTGATGATGCCGGAGATGGACGGCTGGAGCGTCCTGAAGGCGCTCAAGGAGGACGCGGAGCTGCGCAGCATCCCCGTCATCATGCTCACGATGGTGGACGACCCGGAACGGGGATTCGCACTGGGCGCGGCCGAGTACGCCACCAAGCCCGTGGACCGGCACCGGCTCTCCGCCACCCTGCGCAGGTATGCGCACCCGGGGCCCGAGTCGCTGGTGCTGCTGGTGGAGGACGACCCGGCGACGCGTGCCATGATGCGCACCGTGCTGGAAAAGGAAGGGTGGCGCGTCTGCGAGGCCGCCGACGGCCGGGAGGGGCTCAGCTGCATGACAGCGGAGCGCCCCGACGTGATCCTGCTGGACCTGATGATGCCGAAGATGGACGGCTTCGAGTTTGCCGACCAGGTGCGCCACCACGCCGAGTGGCGCAACGTGCCCATCGTCGTCGTCACCGCCCATGACCTGAGCGCGCGCGACCGCCAGCGGCTGAGCGGCTACGTGGAGACCATCCTGCAGAAGACGGGCGACTCGCACGAGTCGCTGCTGGCGCGCGTGCGCGAACTGCTGGACGACTTCGCCGTTCCTCGCGGCGTGATCCCCACCCCCGATGGAGACGAGGCGGCTGCGCTATGAAGAAGATCCTGCTGGTGGAAGATAACGAGATGAACCGCGACATGCTGTCGCGCCGCCTGGAGCGGAAGGGCTACCGCGTGGTGGTCGCCGTAGACGGGCAGGCCGGCGTGGACGCGGCCGCCACGGAGCTGCCGGACCTGGTCCTGATGGACATGAGCCTCCCCGTGCTGGACGGATGGGAGGCGACGCGGCGTCTGAAGGCGGCGCCGGCGACCGGCCACATTCCGGTCATCGCGCTCACCGCGCACGCCATGGCCGGCGACCGGGCGCACGCCATGGATGCCGGATGCGACGACTACGACACGAAGCCGATAGACCTGCCGCGCCTGCTCGCGAAGGTCGAGGCTCTCCTGGCGCGGAACGCCGGCGGGGCCGCGCCTGTCTCTGGAGCTTCGCAATGACCGGGGCGGACGGCGCGGGCCGGCGCGCGCTTTCGCCCGCGCAGCTTCACGACCTGCGGACGCCGCTGGGCCAGATCATCGGGTACGCCGAGCTGCTGGCGGAGCGCGCGGAGGCGGCGGGGGATGAGCGATTCGCGCCGGACGTGAAGAAGATCAGCGCCGCCGGCTACCGGATGCTGGCGCTCATCGAGGACATCTTCACCGCGACCCGGGCGGGTGTGCCCGGCGGCTTCACCTGGGACGACGTCGACACGCTCCGCGGGCTGGCCGGTGGGAGCCGCCCCCTGAGCCCAGAGGATGCGCAGCGCCTCGCGTCCCTCTCCGCCCGCATCGCGGCTTTGCTCCCTCCGCGCGAATAGCGGCCACATG
>JAUJMI010000079.1:0-8968 GCA_030446945.1 Longimicrobium sp.
CTACGGCTACACGAAGGAATACCCGGTGGAGCGCATGATGCGCGACGCCAAGATCTGCGAGATCGGGGAGGGCACCAGCGAGATCCAGCGCATGGTCATCGCCCGGCACATCCTCCGCGAGCTCAGCGCCTAACGGAAATGGCCGTCCACGCGCGCTTTACGGCGTGCGGGCGGCTCCAGAGGTCTACATGGTCGGAAGCAGCCCGGTCGGGAAGCGCCCCTGCGCTTCCCGCGCTCCGCGTATTGAGCCCGGGTGTCGCCTTCACCCCTCCGCGAGGGAGGTGGCGTGAAGCGCGAGATCCTGATGAACACCACCGCCAAGGAGACGCGCGTCGCCATCCTGGAAGACGACGTCCTGGTGGAGCTGATGGTGGAGCGCCCGGACGCGGCGCGCATGGTGGGCGACATCTACAAGGGGAAGGTGGAAGCGGTCCTCCCGGGGATCCAGGCCGCCTTCGTCAACATCGGCACCGAGAAGGCCGCCTTCCTGCACGTCTCCGACGTAGCGTTGGAGGACGGCCCGGGCGGGGACGACGACGACGACGCCCCGGCTCCGGTCGCGGTGGAGGAGGACGCCGCCAACGGGAACGGCGGCGGCAAGCGCGGGCGCGGCTACCCGCCGATCCAGGACGTGGTGAAGAAAGGGCAGGACCTCCTGGTGCAGGTCTCCAAGGAGCCGATCAGCACCAAGGGCCCCCGCGTCACCGCCAACATCTCCCTCCCGGGCCGCTTCCTGGTGTACATGCCGGGGTCGGACCACGTGGGGGTGTCGCGAAAGATCGAGGACAAGGAGGAGCGGGCCCGCCTCCGCGCCCTCGCCCGCGAGATCCTTCCGGAGAACGCCGGCGGCGTCATCGTGCGCACCGTGGGCGAGGAGCTCACGCGCGAGACCTTTGAGCGCGAGATGCGCTCGCTGATGACCACCTGGAAGAACATCCAGAAGAAGGCCGCCCGCGGCCGTGCCCCCGCCCCCGTTCATCGCGAGGCGAAGCTGACCTCGGGGATCATCCGCGACCTCTTTTCGCAGAAAGTCGACTCGCTGGTGGTGGACACGCAGGTCGTCTTCGACGAGGTGCGCACCTATCTGGAGCAGGTGGACCCCACCCTGGTGGAGCGGGTGCACCTCTACACCGATTCCAAGCCCCTCTTCGACGCGCGCGACCTGGAGAGCGAGATCCGCGACGCCTTCCAGCGCCGCGTCAACCTCCCTTCGGGCGGCTACATCATCGTGGAGCCTACCGAGGCGCTCGTTTCCATCGACGTGAACACGGGGCGCTACACGGGGAAGAAAGACCCCGAGAAGACGATCCTCAAGACCAACGTCGACGCGGCCAAGGAGATCGCGCGGCAGCTTCGGCTGCGCGACGTGGGCGGGATCATCGTCTGCGACTTCATCGACATGGAGTCGAAGCAGAACCGCGAGAAGGTGCTGCAGGAGCTGCGCACGAACCTGGCGCGCGACCGGGCCCGCACCAAGGCCTTCCAGGTCTCGGAGCTGGGGCTGATCGAGATGACGCGCCAGCGCGTGCGCCCCTCGCTCTACCAGACACAGACGGAGGCGTGCCCCACCTGCTCCGGCACGGGCCGCGTGTTCACGCCGGAGACCCTGGTGCGCCGCATCGAGCGCTCCGTCCGCCGCGTCGCAGCCGAGGGGAAGGAGAAGGCCCTGCAGTTCCGCGTGCACCCCGAGGTGGCGCTGTACGTGATCGAGGAAGAGCCCGGTTTCGTGAAGGGGCTGGAGAAGCAGTTCCGCATCCAGCTCGCCCTCCGCGACGATCCCCTGATGCGGCCGGACGAGGTGCGGCTGATCGGGGCGCAGTCGCAGGTGGATCTGACGGGCAGGTACGTTTCAGAGTAGGGAACCGCGGGGAACGGGGAACGGGAACAGCAGGGGGCAGGACGGCCCGCCGCGACTGACGTCGTGGCGGGCCGTTTTCATGGAGCCTGCGGCGCGCAAGATGCGTCCGCAGCCGGGCGCATCTTCGTTTTTCCCCGATCGCGAGAACTCGATGTGGCTCCTGGACTCACCCACCGTTCGCGCTGCAGCCTGCGCGCTCGCGCTCGGGTTGGTGTACGCTCCTCCACTCCGCGCGCAAGCGTGCGGTGCGCCACCCGTTCCGCCTCCGTTGGCGGAGGTGGCGTCCGCCGTGGCGGGAAGCGGGGCCGCCCGGTCGCGGCAGGTGGACGCGCTCTTTGCGCCCTGGGCGGCGCGTGAGGGACCGGGGGTGGCGGTGCTGGTCACGCGAAAGGGGCGCGTGCTGCACATGAAGGGCTACGGGCTGGCGGACGTGGCGAGCCGCACGCCGATTTCTCCGCGCACGCAGTTCGACCTGGCGTCGCTCACGAAACAGTTCACGGCGATGGCGGTGATGCAGCTCGCGGAGCAGGGCCGCCTCTCCTTCCGCGACACCCTGCCGCGCTTCCTCCCGGCCTTCGCGCCGGGCTACTCCGAAGTAACAGTGCGCGACCTCCTGAACCACTCTGCCGGTGTGCAGGACTACATCCAGCTCTTCCGCGTGCGCGGGCCCAGGCACACCGCCTTCCCGCGCTCGGTCCGCGGAGACTCGGCCGTCGCCGAGCCGACGATGGCGGAGATGGTGGACACCCTTGCCGCACGAGCGCCCCGCTTCCGCGCCGCGATGGGGTGGGACTACAGCAACTCGGGCTACCTCCTCGCCGCCGCAGTGGTGGAGAGGGCGAGCGGCCGGCCATTCACCGACTACGTGCGGGAGCAGATCTTCGCCCCGGCGGGGATGCGCTCCAGCACCTTTGCGCGCTACGGCGACGAGGACCTTCCGGCGCGGGCGCGCAGCTACACCTGCCGGCAAGGGCGATGGGCCCGCCTCGACTACTCGCCGCTGGAGCACATGCAGGGAGCGGTTGGAATCGTGACGACGCTGGAAGACCTCGCCCGCTGGTACGCCGCGCTCGACGCAGCCACGCTGGTGCGCCGCGAGGTGCAGGACGAGGCTTTCAGGAGCGGGTACCTGTCGGGCGGCCAGCCAACTGAGTACGGGCTCGGGTGGATCGTGGCGAGCGGCCCCGGCGAGCAGCGTGCGGCGCACGGCGGGTGGTGGAAAGGCTTCCGCAACCTCGTGGTGCGGTATCCCCGCGAAGGGCTGACCGTGGTTCTGCTGAGCAACGACGCGCAGTTCGCCCCTCATCGCGCTGAGCTGGCGTACCGGACCGCGCGGCTCTTCCTGCCGCCCCCGCGGCCGGCGGGGCACCGCGCTGCGGGGGAGCTGGCGCCCCTCGCCGGCGTGTATGCCACGCGCGACGGCGACGAGTACCGGGTGAAGGCGGAGGGTGGCTCGCTCTACGTCACCGGAGCGGCGGGGAGGCGAATGCGCCTGGAGCCGCTCGACGACGGAACCTTTCGAGTGGCGGGGCTGGAGGAGGACCGCTTCCGGTTCGTCCCCGCCGCCGACCGAAACGGCGCACGCATGATCCAGATGCGGTATGGCCTGGGGGGCACGGTGCGCAGCTGGACGGTGGCGTACCGGCGCTGACGGCGGGGCCGGCGGTGGGGCCACCCGGGTTGACAATTTCGCGCTGCCCGGCGATATTGCCTGTCTTCTGTTCGCTTTCGGACGAGTCCGTGTAACCGGGGTTTCCTCAACCATGTACGCCATCATCCGCACCGGCGGCAAGCAGTTCCGTGCCGAGCCGGGCAAGACGCTTCGCATTCCGTCCGTCGACATCGAGCCGGGGGAGAGCCTCACGTTCGACGACGTCCTTCTGGGCGGCGACGGCGACACCGTCAAGGTGGGGCTCCCCACGGTTGCCGGTGCGGCCGTGACCGCCGAGGTCGTGCGCCACGGCAAGGGCGACAAGATCATCATCTTCAAGTTCAAGCGCCGCAAGAACTACCGCCGGAAGCAGGGCCACCGGCAGAAGTTCACCGAAGTGCGCATCAACGACGTCAACCTGGGCTAAGGGAGCGCACCCATGGCACATAAAAAGGGCGGCGGCTCTACTCGCAACGGCCGCGACTCGAACGCCCAGCGACTGGGCGTCAAGAAGTTCGGCGGCGAGAAGGTGCTCGCCGGCAACATCCTGGTCCGCCAGCGCGGCACCAAGTTCCACCCGGGCGCCAACGTGATGCGCGCCAGCGACGACACGCTCTTCGCCACGGTGGACGGGGTGGTGCAGTTCGGCCGCAAGGACAAGCTGCGGAAAAAGGTCTCCGTCATCCCGTACGAGGCGCTCGACATCATCGAGGCCGAGGTGCCCGCCGAGACGATGGACGTCGCCGCGGACTGACGCGAGGCGAGGAATCACGAAGCCGCTCCGGCATGACTGCCGGGGCGGTTTTGTTTTGACGGAACGGAAGTGCTGAGTGCTAGGTGCTGAACGGCGAGTGCGTGAGTGCGTGAGTGCGTGAGTGCGTTGCACTGGGCACTCAGGGCTCAGGACGTAGGACTCAGCACTTCCTTCCTTGACGGTGAAGGAGCGCGCGGCCTATTCTGTCGGGCTCCAAACCACGACGAACCGACCAAGCCAGGCAGATGACTGAGGCGCTCTCCAGCAACTCCATGATGGTGCTCTCCGGCTCGGCCGACAGGCCGCTGGCGAAAGAGATGGCGGTGTGCATGGGGGTGGAGCTGGGCGCGGTGACCACCCGCCGCTTCGCCGATGGGGAGATCTTCGTACGCATCGACGACAACGTCCGCGGGCGCGACCTGTACATCGTGCAGAGCACCGTTCCGCCCGCCGACAACATCATGGAGCTGCTGCTGCTGCTGGACGCCGCGCAGCGCGCCTCCGCCGCCCGCATCACGGCGGTGATCCCGTACTTCGGCTACGCGCGGCAGGACCGGAAAGACCAGCCGCGCGTGGCCATCGGCGCCAAGCTGATCGCGAATCTGATCACCTCCGCCGGCGCCAACCGGGTGCTCAGCGTGGACTTCCACCAGCACCAGCTCCAGGGGTTCTTCGACATCCCGGTGGACCACCTGTACGCGGCGCCGGTCTTCACGAAGTACTTCCGGGAAAAGAACCTCACCAACCTGGTGACGGTGTCGCCCGACGTGGGGTCGGCCAAGATGGCTCGCGGCTTCGCCAAGCGGCTGGGCGCCACCATGGGGATCATCGACAAGCGGCGCCCCTCCGCCAACGTGGCCGAAGTGATGAACGTGATCGGCGAGGTGGAGGGGAAGGACTGCCTGCTGACCGACGACATGATCGACACCGCCGGCACCATGGCCGAGGCGGCGAGGGCGCTCAAGGAGCGCGGCGCGCGCGACGTGTACGCCTGCGCCACGCACGCCCTGCTCAGCGGGCCCGCGGTGGAGCGGCTGATGAACGCGCCCTTCAAGGAGATCGTGGTCACCAACACGGTGCCCATCCCCGCGGAGAAGCGCTTCCCTACGCTCACCGTGCTCTCCGTGGCGGAGCTGCTGGCCCGCGCGGTACGGTACACACACTTCAACGAATCCGTCAGCTCGCTCTTCGAAACGGCGTGACCCGCGCGGCCGGCTGACGGCTTGATGTCCGCGTGCGTGTCTGAACACTCAGGGAGAACGACGATGGCTGCAACTTTGAACGCAACCGCCCGCACCGGGTCGGGCAAGGGTGGCGCCCGCAAGCTCCGCGCGACCGGCAAGGTGCCGGCCGTGGTGTACGGGCATGGCGACAAGAACGTCCCGCTCGCGCTCGACCGCCACGAGCTGGAGCTCCTCCTCCACGCGATCTCGGTGGAGAACACGGTCATCTCGCTGGTGACGGACGGCGGCACCGGGAAGGACGTGCTGATCCGCGACGTGCAGATGCACCCGTACCGCCCCGAGGTGCTTCACGTGGACTTCATCCAGCTCCACGCGGGCGAGGTGATCCGCATGAAGATCCCCGTGCGCCTGAGCGGCAACCCCGCCGGCGTCCGTGACGAGGGCGCGGTGCTGGACCAGGTGATCTACGACATCGAAGTGGAGTGCCTGCCGGGGAACATCCCCGAGGCCTTCGAGGTGGACGTCACCAACCTGGGCGTGGGCGAGTCGGTGCGCGTGCACGACGTGTCGCTCCCCAACGTGCGCATCCTGGCCGACGGCGACCTGCCGATCGCGTCGGTGGTGCCGCCGAGCGCCGGTCCCGAGGGCGACGCCGAGACGGCGACAGGCGAGCCGGAGGTGATCTCGTCGCGCATGGCCGAGGAAACTTGAACTAAGTGAAGTGCCTGGTGCCCAGTGCCTGCTGCCCAGTGTGGAACTGCGGTGTGTCTACTTGGCAGTGAGTAGTGGGCACTCGGCACTTTCGCGGAGCGAACAGAGTGGCGGGGCTCAAGGTGATCGTGGGGCTGGGGAACCCGGGGAAGGAGTACGCCCTTACGCGGCACAACGTGGGGTGGTGGCTCGTGGACGCCCTGGCCGATTCGTGGGGGCTCGGCCGCTTCCGGCTGGACAAGAACGCGGCGGTGGCGCAGGGGCGGCTGGAGCCGCACGCCGTGCGCCTGATCAAGCCGCAGACGTACATGAACCGCAGCGGGGCGGCGCTGGGGCCCATCGCGCGGATGAACGCCGTCGACGTCACGCGCGACCTGCTGGTGATCGTGGATGACGTGGCGCTGGAGCCGGGCGTGATCCGCTTCCGCGCCACCGGCTCCCCCGGCGGGCACAACGGGCTCAAGTCGGTGGAGCAGGCGCTCGGCACAAAGGACTATCCCCGGCTGCGCATCGGCGTGGGCGCCAAGCCCCCGGCGATGGACCTGGCGAACTGGGTGCTCTCGCCCCCGCCGCGCGCGGCGCGCCAGGCGATCCTGGACCGCTTCCCCGACCTGGTAGACGGGGTGCGGACGTGGATGGACGAGGGGGTGGAGGCCGCGATGAACCGCTACAACGGCTGATCCGCTCCCGCGGGAACGCTCCATGCCTCACCGGGCCTCGCGCGGCCCGTATCCACCCAACCCCATCCCCCGAGATCTCGTGTCGCTGACGGCGTTCACCGCATGGACCGGCTGGCCCCTGGGTGTGCTGGGGCTCCTGCTGGCGCTGGGTGCTTTCTCGTACGTGCGCCGGCAGCCCGCCGGCAACGAGGCGATGCGCGACTGGGCCGGCCAGATCCAGCACGGCGCCAACGCCTTCCTCCGCCGCCAGTCGGTGGTGCTGGCGGGGTTCGTGGCCGTGGCCGCGCTGCTGCTGTGGCCCACGGCGTCGCTCGCCACGGCGGGCGCCTTCGCGCTGGGGGCGGCCACGGGGCTGGCGGTGGGGTGGGCGTCGGTGCTCGCAGCCACGCGCACCAACGTGCGCACCGCCGAGGCCGCGCGCGTGGCCGGCGAGGGCTCTGCGCTGCGGGTGGCGTTCGGCGGGGCATCGGTGGCGGGGCTGACCGTGGCGGCGCTCGCGCTGGTGGGGGTGGGCGCGCTCTACTTCGCCCTCATCTACGTGCAGGGCGTCTACCTACCCGAGGAGTTCGCGCGCTTCGGCGAGATCCTGGCCGGCTACGCGCTGGGGGCCTCCTCCATCGCCCTCTTCGCGCGCATGGGGGCCGGGATCTTCACCAAGTCCGCCGACGTGGGCGCGGACCTGGTGGGGAAGACGGAGGCCGGGATCCCCGAGGACGACCCGCGCAACCCCGCCACCGTGGCCGACAACGTGGGCGACTGCGTGGGCGACACGGCGGGCATGGGCGTGGACCTGATGGAGTCGTACGTCGGCGCCATCGTGGCCACGGTGGCGCTGGGCGCGTACAGCCCCGCCTACGCCAACAACCGCATCGAAGCCGTCGCGCTGCCGCTGATCCTGGCGGCGGCGGGGTTCCTGGCGTCGGTGCTGGGCCTGGTGGGGGTGCGGCTGATGAAGGACACGCGCCCCGTGCTGGCCATGCGCGTCGCCATGCTCGGCGCCGGCGCCATCTTCCTGGTGGCGGCCTTTATCGTCGTGAGCCTGCTGGGGCTGGACCTGGAGGACCCCGCGCGCGGCGCGTACAGCCGCTTCGGACCCTTCTGGGCGATCCTTGCCGGCGTCGTCGCGACGGTGGCGATCGCCGCGGCGACGGACTTCTACACCACCTCGCCCCCCATCCGGCGCATCGCCGAGGCGGCGCGCGGCGGCGCTGCGACGGCAATCCTCATGGGTCTGGCGATCGGGATGGAATCGACGGCGATCCCCCTCCTCCTGATCGCTCTGGCGACGTGGGTGGCACACGAGGCGGCGGGGCTGTACGGCATCGGCATCGCGGCGGTGGGGATGCTGGCGACGGTGGGCGTCTCGATCACCCTGAACGCCTTCGCCGCGATCTCGGACACGGCGGGCGGCATCGCGCGCATGAGCCATCTGGGTAGCGAGACGCGCCGCGTCACCCTGACGCTCAAGGCCGCGGGGAGCTCCGCCGCGGCCGGCGGCAAGGGCGTGGCCATCGGCGCGGCTGCCCTCACCTCGCTCGCCCTCTTCTCCGCCTATGCCTCGGCGGTGCGGCTGGAGTCGATCGACCTGATCCACCCCTTCGTCCTGCTGGGGTTGCTGCTCGGCGGGGGCGTGCCCTTTTTCGTGGGCGCGCTCACTCTGGCCGCGGTCGGTCGCACGGCGGCCAAGGTCGCGGCAGAGTCGCGCCGCCAGTTCGCCGAGATCCCGGGGCTGATGGAGGGCACCGTCCAGCCCGACTCCGCGCGCTGCGTGGACATCGCCACGCAGGCATCGCTGCGCGAGGCGGCGGTGCCCTTCGCCATCGCCATCCTGGTGCCCGTGATCGTGGGCGCCGCGCTCGGGACGGAGGCGCTGGGTGGCGTGCTGGTGGGCGCCACGGTGTCGGGGATCCTGCTGGCGCTCTTCATGACCAACGCGGGCGAGGCGTGGGACAACGCGC
Organism: Longimicrobium sp.; assembly: GCA_030446945.1. Classification (GTDB taxonomy): domain Bacteria; phylum Gemmatimonadota; class Gemmatimonadetes; order Longimicrobiales; family Longimicrobiaceae; genus Longimicrobium. The sequence goes on from JAUJMI010000079.1 coordinate 8,797, forward strand.
GCAAGTGGATCGAGGCGGATCCCGACACCCAACCCGGCTCCGAGCTCCACACCGTCGCCGTGCTGGGCGACACGGTCGGCGACCCGATGAAGGACGCCGCCGGACCGTCGCTCAACATCCTGATCAAGCTGATGGCGGTGATCGCGCTGGTGCTGGCGCCCTGGTTCCTCTC
>JAUJMI010000079.1:9068-11134 GCA_030446945.1 Longimicrobium sp.
ACGTGGACCCGGTGAAGCAGGCGGAGCACTTCCTGCGCGTCACCCGCCTCGGCCCCGGTGACCTGCCGGCGGTGCTGGACGTGGAGACGTCGGACGGGGTGGCGGGCGATGCGCTGCTGCGCGCGATCCGCAGCTGGCTGCAGACGGTGGAGCGCGCCACGGGGAAGCGCCCCATCGTCTACACCTACCCGGACTTCTGGAACCGCTACGTCTCCGCCTCGCCGGGGCCGTACCTGCTCTGGATCGCGTCGTACGGGCGCGCCCAGCCGCTGATGCCGATCGGCTGGAGCGACTGGACCTTTTGGCAGAGCTCCGCCACGGGCCGCGTCCCCGGCATCCGGGGCGACGTGGACCTGGACCACTTCCGCGGCGGTCGCACGGAGCTCGCGGCGCTCGCCCGCGGCTCCGGACCGCTGCTCGCCGGCCGCTGAACAGGCGGCGGTCTGCCGCAATCTGAACCCCGCACCGTTCCCAACCCGCACGCCCACGCGCGCAATGAAGTACGCCACGCTCCCCCTGCGCCGCATCGTGCCCGGCGCCTTCGCCCTGCTCGTCCTCGCCGGAACCGCGCTCGCGGCCGACACGCCGCGCCGCGTCCGCGGCATCGACGTCTCGCACCACCAGGGCCGCATCGACTGGACGGCGGTGAAGCGCGACGGAATCCGCTTCGTCTTCATCAAGGCCACCGAGGGCGGCGACTGGACCGATCCGCAGTTCCAGCGCAACTGGTCGAGCGCGCGCCAGGCCGGCCTCCTGCGCGGCGCCTACCACTACTACCGGCCGCAGACGCACTCGTCCGTGCAGGCGCGGCACTTCCTGCGCCGCGTGAGGATCGCCAGCAACGACCTGCCCCCCGTGCTGGACGTGGAGGCGACCGATGGCGTCTCCAGCGCGACGCTCCGCCGCGGCGTCCGCAACTGGCTGCGCATCGTGGAGGCGGAGACGGGAAAGCGCCCCATCATCTACGTGAGCCGCCGCTTCGCGCCGCACCTGGCGGCGGAGTTCGGCGAGTACCCGCTCTGGATCGCGGACTACCGCAGCCACGGGCCGGCGGTGCCGCGCGGGTGGCGGCGGTGGACGTTTTGGCAGCACTCGGAGCGGGGGCGGGTGAGCGGCATCCGCGCGCCGGTGGACCGCAACTGGTTCCGCGGCTCGGTCGAAGAGCTTCGCCGCTTCGCGCAGCGCAGTTGACGGTCGCCGCGCACGGGTTAGATTCCAGCGTCCGGCCGGGCCCCCGCGGGGTGTCCCGGCCGCTTCGTTTGCAACTCCGTCCTTCCGGATGTTCGATATGCTGAAGCTTGGGATCGTGGGGCTCCCCAACGTGGGGAAGTCCACCCTGTTCAACGCCCTCACCGCCGCGGGCGCCGACGCCGCCAACTACCCGTTCTGCACCGTGGAGCCGAACGTGGGGAACGTGGAGGTGCCTGACCCGCGCGTGGACCTGCTCGCCGAGAAGGTCAAGCCGCAGCGCGTCCTGCGCGCGGTCGTGCAGTTCGTGGACATCGCCGGCCTGGGGGAGGGCGCGTCGCAGGGCGAAGGGCTGGGGAACCAGTTCCTCAGCAACATCCGCGAGACCGACGCGGTGGTGCACGTCGTCCGCTGCTTCGACGATCCCGACGTGGTGCACGTGATGGGGAGCGTGGACCCCGTGCGCGACCGCGAGGTCATCAACCTGGAGCTCGCCCTCTCCGACCTGGCCGTCGTGGAGAAGCGCCTGGAGCGCGCACGCAAGGCCGCGCGCGGCCAGGACCGCGAGGCGCTCGCCGAGCTGGGCCTCCTCGAACGCCTCCTGGAGGCGCTCGGCGCCGGCCAGCCCGCGCGCGTGGTGCAGGCGAACGAAGAGGAATCGAAGATCCTCCGCTCGTACAACCTGCTCACCAGCAAGCCGGTTCTGTACCTGGCCAACGTGGCCGAGTCTGACCTTCCCGAGGGCGACAACGAGCACGTCCGCGCCCTGCGCACCGCGGTGGAGGCGAGCGGCGAGCGCGCCGAGATCATCCCCATCTCCAGCAAGATCGAGAGCGAGCTGGCCGAGCTCCCGCCCGAGGAGCGCGACGAGTTCCTCG
>JAUJMI010000080.1 GCA_030446945.1 Longimicrobium sp.
CGCTTCCGGGGCGGGGCGTCGTCTTTGCGGGGGCCAGCCTTGCGCTCCCCCGCCGGGCCGGGGCAGATTGGGCGCCCGCCACCCCGCCTCCTCCAACCGGTGACGCATGGCGCCCGTGCCGGCGACGGTTTTCACGGACTTCACGTGCCCCTTCTCGTACGTCACCGAGGCGGCGCTGGCGACGGTGGAGGACGCGGGGGCGATCGCCGCAGGCTTCCGCGCCTTCGAGCTTCACCCGTCGCCCGCGCGGCTCCCGCTGGGCGGGCCGGAGGTGGAGGCGGTCCGCCCGCTGGCCGATGCGCTGGGGCTGAGGCTCCACCGGCCGCCGCTGGCCGCGCGCACCCGCAAGGCGCACGAGCTGGCGCGCTTCGGCGAGGGGAAGGGGCTGGGGCGCCCGTTGCGCGCCGCCCTCTTCGCCGCGTACTTCGGCGCCGGGCGCGACATCGGCCGCATCGACGTGCTGGTGGAGATCGCCGCCGCTCTGGGCCTGGACACGACGGAGACCCGCGTGGTGCTGGACGTGGACACCTTTGCGGCGCACGTGGCGCGCGACGGCGCCGAGGCGCGGCGGCTGGGGATCGCGGGGACTCCGGCGATCCTGCTGGGCGCCGCGCCCGCCCTTCGCCTGGTGGCCGGCGCCCTTTCCGTGGACGACCTCCGCGCCCTGCTGGCCGGGGCCGGCTGAACCGAACCCGCGACCCACGACCCATGTCAGACTACGAGCGCAACACCGTGCTCTCCACGCGCGAGGTCTTCTCCCGCGCGGACGAGATCTTTGCCGAGCGTGCGGAGCTTTCCCGCACCGCCGCATCGCGACACAGCGTCACCTACGCCGGCACCGAGGGCACGGTGACGCTCGAGGCGCACCGCCACGGCCCCTCCACCGTCGTCGTGGCCCGCACCGACCGGCTGCGCACCTCCAAGCTGGACACCGTGGTCCGCCACCTCTTCAACCAGCTTCCGTACCAGCACGGGGATCCGCCGCGGGAGTAGGGGTGAGGGGCTAGATGGGTGGCGGTGAGGCGGTGGTGTAGCCAAGGGCGGCCACCGCTGCAGGGCCGGCGGTTGGAACCGCTGCGACCAGCGCGGGAAGCCTGCCTGCGCAGGCTCGGGGGAGGGGATTGGTGCGACGGTGCGGGGCCGCTGCCGCACCGGGGATGTAGACCTCGGGATCAATCCCGCACCGCAGGCCGGATCCCGAGCACCCGGGGACGAATCCGCGCCCGGGAGCCGGATCCGTAGAACCGGGGCTGAAGCCCCGGCTGTAACCACGGCAAGGCGGCTAAAGCCGGCTCGAGGAACGCGGCATTCGACCCGGAGTCCGCGCGGGTGGAACTATGTGCGGTTGTTGCTGCCAGTTCACTCGCCGCACCCCCGGGTCGACACATGGTAGCTGAGGCTTGACACACCATCCCGTGCCCTTTAATTATCCGATAGGTTAATTAACCGATGGGTAAATCACGATGTCAGCAGACCACCTCAGTGCGACCTTCGCGGCGCTCGCCGATCCGACGCGGCGGGCGATTTTGGCGCGGTTGAGTGCGGGGGAGGCGACGGTGACGGAGCTGGCGGAGCCGTTCGAGATCAGCCTGCCGGCGGTTTCCAAGCATCTCAAGGTGCTGGAGCGGGCGGGGCTGATCGAGAGGGGGCGGGACGCGCAGTGGCGTCCCTGCCGGCTCAGGGCGGAGCGGCTGAGGGAGGTGGATCAGTGGGTGGAGCAGTACCGGAAGTTCTGGGAGGACCGGTTGGGGCGGCTGGACGAGTACCTTCGCCAACTTCAGACCAGGGAGAAGACCGATGACCGCACAGGCGAATAGCGCGCCCGACGCGCCCGCCAGCGAACGCGAGATCGTCCTGTCGCGCACGTACGATGCGCCGCGCGATCTGGTGTGGCAGGCGTGGACCCGGGCGGAGCACCTGGCGCAGTGGTGGGGGCCAAACGGGTTCACCACCACCACCTCTGAGATGGTTGTGAGGCCGGGCGGCGCCTGGCGCTTCGTCATGCACGGGCCGGACGGCACAGACTACCCGAACCTCGCCGAATACGCCGAGGTCGTCGAGCCCGAGCGCCTGGTCTACACCCATGGCGACGGCGAGAACCGCGAGCGCGACTTCCACGTCACGGTCACGTTCACCGAGGAGGATGGGAGGACCACCGTCACCTCGCGGATGCTCTTTCCGACCGCCGAGCGGCGCCGCGAGGTGGTCGGCTTCGGTGCGGTGGAGCTGGGCAGGCAGACGTTCGAGCGCCTGGTGGAGCACCTCAAGACGATGTAGGGACGGACGGTGGCGAAATCGTGGAGCCTCGTGCGACCTGCAGGCAGAGCGGCGATTCATCGAGTACCGCGCTCTTTCAGGCCGAAATAAGGAGATCTGCTCGCCGCGACCGGGAAGTACAACGAGGATCTGGCGGAGGGCGTCGTCGTGGCGGCGGAGGGACTGCACCCCATGCCGCGAGGAGCTCGCGTCCACTTTACGGGGGCGGACGCACGTTCGCGGGAAGCCTGCCGGCGCAGGCTCCGGTGAGCGCCAACGGTGCGGGAGGCGGGCACCGAGGGCGATCGCCGGGCGCTGAAGCCCCCGGCTGGAGCCACGGGAAGACCGCTGAAGCGGTTTCGGGTGCTGCCGGCTGCAACTCACGACCGTGACACGGGCGCGATGAAATCGCGCCCTTACCAGGTCCCTGCGCCCGTCACCACGGTTCCGCCCCCTCTCCCGACTAACGTGAGGGCGCAGCCCTCTCCTGTTATCGGGAGAGGGGGCAGGCGAGTGTAACGAGCCGGGGGTAAGAGCCCCTACCGGAACCGGTACCGCAGCCCCACCGTCACGTCCCCATGCGCATCCGCGTCCCCGCTGGCGGCGACGCGGAGGCGGGCGTCGGCGACGAGGCCGAGCTGGCGCCGCATCCCGATGCGCGCGCCGCCCCCTACGGAGAGCACCGCACCCTCTTCGGCCGTGCCCGCCTCGCCGCGGCGAAAGCGCGCGAAGCCCGCACCCGCCCCCAGGTACGGCACCACGCGCCCGCCCGGGAGCTGCGCCTGCGCCTGGAGCTCGAACACGGAGGTGGTCGAGAGCGACACGCCATCCACCGGGTTCGCGACGGAACCGGCGCCCTCGACCAGGAAGAAGGGCGAGATGGGATACTCGGCGCGCAGCGCGACGGCGAGCGCCAGGCCCGCACCGCCTTCGTACACGCGCGAGCCGGCGCTCAGCGACACCGCGGGCCCGGCGACCGCCTGCGCGCCGGCGCCCGAAGGCGTGGCGATCGATGCGACGCACAGCGCCGCCGCGGTGGCGGCCAAACGATATAAGCTCAAGATGCATCTCCGGTTGTGGTGTTCCGTAGAAGACGAGGCGGGGGCGCTTCGGGTCACCCCTCGTCCCCCCAGCCGAGCGCCTCGACCTGCGCCGAGTGCTCGCCCAGCGCGGGCGCGGGGTGGCGCAGCGCGGCGGGCGTACGGCGGAAGCGCAGGGGCGAGGCGATGGTGCCCACGCGGCCATACGAATCTCCTTCCATCCACCATACGCCCGCCTGGGTGAGCGCCGGGTCGCGGAGCGCTTCGCCGACCGTCTGCACGGGGGCGCAGGGGACGCCGGCCTCCTCCATCCGCGCCAGCCAGTGCTCGGCCGGCGCGGTGCGGAACCGGTCCGCCAGGGCTCCGGCGACGGCATCGCGGTGCTCCACGCGGCCAGGGTTGGTGGCCAAGCGCGGATCGGAGCCCAGCGCGTCCGCGCCGATAGCGGCGCAGAGGCGGCGCCACTGGGCATCGTTGCCGACCGCCACCACGAAGGCGCGGTCCGCCGCCTCGAAGGTCTGGTAGGGGACGATGGTGGCGTGCGCGTTCCCGTAGCGCCGCGGCTCGCGGCCGGTGACGAGCGCGGCCTGCGCGACGTTCACCAGCCCCGCCAGCGCCGAGTCCCAGAGCGACACCTCCACACGCTGCCCGCGCCCGCTCCGGTCGCGCTCGCGCAGCGCGGCGAGCACGGCGACGGCCGCGTTCTGCCCCGTCAGCACGTCCACCACCGCCACCCCCACCTTGGACGGCGCCCCCTCCGGCTCGCCGGTGACGGCCATCCACCCGGCGCGAGCCTGCACCGCGAAGTCGTAGCCGGGGCGCCCCGCCTCCGGCCCGTCGCTCCCGTAGCCGGTGATGGAGCAGAAGACGAGGTGCGGGTTGTCGCGGGCGAGGTCGTCGTATCCGAGGCCCCACCCCTCCAGCATCCCGGGCGCGAAGTTCTCCACCACCACGTCCGCCCCGCGCGCTAGCCGGCGGACGAGCGCCTGCCCCGCATCGCTCTTGAGGTCCGCCGCCGTCGAACGCTTGTTGCGGTTGACGCAGAGGAAGTACGCGGACTCGTCGCCGGCCCAGGGCGGCCCCCACTGGCGCGTGTCGTCGCCGGAGCCGGGGCGCTCCACCTTGATGACGTCCGCGCCCAGGTCGCCCAGCACCATGGTGCAGAGCGGCCCGGCCAGGACGCGGCTCAGGTCCAGCACGCGGAGCCCGGCCAGCGGCGGGGCGTCGTCGTCGGGGAGGCTCGGATCGGGCATCGGCGGGTGGCGCGGGGTGGATGGGAAGGGGCGGAGGATACCGGCGCCGCCCTGGCGCGTCAACGCCCCGCGATAGGCAAAGTCTTTGCGAGAGGCTATCTTTCCCGGCTTTCGTACCCACGAGACATCCACCGGACCGACAGATATGGCTTCGTTCAACGACCTCGGGCTTCGCGAGCCGCTCCTCGCGGCCCTGGAGGAAGGCGGCTTCGAGCGCGCCACCGCCCTCCAGCAGGCCGCCATCCCCGTGCTGCGGCGCGAGGGGAACCTGGTGGCGCGCGCCGGGAGCGGCGCCGGCAAGACGCTGGCCTACGGGCTGGGCGTGCTGGACCGCATCGAAGCGCGCGAGGACGCGGGCGATGAGGCTGGGGACGAGGGGGAAGCGGACGCCAGCAGCACGCGCGTGCTGGTGCTGGCCGCCACGCCGGAGCACGCCGAGCGCGCCACCCTGGAGCTGGTGCCGCTGGCGCAGGCCGTGGGGCTCACGGTGACGGCGTCGGGCCGCGGCTGGGGCACCGCCGCGGGCGAGGCGGACATCCTGGTCGCCACGCCGGCCGAGGTGCTGGAAGCGGTGCGCACTTCCGGAGTCAAGCTGGAGTCGCTGGAGGCGATCGTGGTGGACGGCGCGTCGGAGATCGAGGCGATGGGCGGGTGGGAGGCGGCGGAGACGCTCTTCGACCACGCCCCGCGCGGCGCCCAGCGCATCCTCTTCAGCGCCGAGATGACGCCGGGGGTGGAAGACATGGTGGACCGGCGCATCAAGCGCGCCCTCCGCTACCCGCCCACCCCCGCCGATCCCGTGTCGGCGGAGCCGCAGGCCGCCACGGGCGTCTTCGGCTACGTGATCGTCTCGGAGCGCGAGAAGCTGGAGACGGTGGCGCGCCTTCTGGGCGGCGACCGCGACGGCGACGCGCCCCCGGTGCTGGTGTGCCGCAGCGAGGAGCGCGCCGCGCAGGTGGCCGAGGCGCTCGCGCTGCGCGGCTTCATCGCGGGCGAGGCGGGCGACGATGACGTGGACGTGGCGGTCCTCTCCTCGGGCGCCGGCCCGGAAGAGATCACCGGGGCCCTGGGCGACACCCCGGCGACCGTGGTCTCCTTCGACGTCCCGGCCGACGAGGCGACGCTTCGGGCGCTGCACGGCGGAGAGATGACCGGCTTCGTCCTCCTCCTGCCGCGCGAGCTGGCGCACCTGCGGCAGATCGCCCAGCGCGCGCTGCTGGACCCGCGCCCGGCCGGCATCACCGGCGAGGAGCCCGCGGGGCGCGACGATGTGCGCGCCTTCCGCGACACCATCCGCCGCGCCATCCGCGACGAAGACATCTCCGCGCAGATGCTGGTGCTGGAGCCGCTCTTCGAGGACTTCACCCCGGCCGAGGTGGCTGCCGGGGTGGCCGCGCTGCTGCGGCGCAAGGCTCCGCCGGCGGAGCAGGCCGCGCCCGCGGTCACGCGCGACGCCCCCCGCGCCCGCCCCGCCGCCGCCGCGGCGCCCGAGCGCAGCACCGCCGGCAACGCGGTAGCGGCGTACGCGCGCCTCTTCGTCAGCATCGGCGAGCGCGACGGCGTGCGCGCGGGCGACCTGGTGGGCACCATCGCCGGCGAGACGGACATCCCCGGCTCGCAGATCGGCAAGGTGGACATCCGCGACACCTTTTCGATCGTCGAGGTCCCGGCCGAGCTGGCGGAGCGGGTGATCGGGGCGCTCAACGGCACCACCATCAAGGGCCGCTCGGTGCGCGCGGACCACGACCGCGGCAGCACGCGCAAGCCGGGCGCGGGCGGCCCGCGCGGCGCCGGGGGTCCACGCCGTGAGGGTGGCTTCGGTCCCCGCCGCGAGGACCGCGGTCCGCGCCGCGAGGGCGGCTTCCGCGACCGCGAGGGCGGCCCCCCGCGCGACCGCGGCGGCGACGGCGGGTTCCGCCGCCCGCCCAATCGCCGGCCGGGGCGCGACGAGTAGCAAGGGCCCCCACCCCGCTCGTCACCTCGCTGCCCCTCCCCCGATCACCACCCGGGGGGAGGGGCGTTGTGCGTGTGCTGGTGCGCAGGGCGTGCATCGGCGCGGGGGCGGGCACGGACAGCCAAGTGGGGCGGCCCCTACGAGGTTTGGGTGCGTGGGGCGGGGGTCGAGGTGGGCGGAGGGCGGGCGCGATGAGTCGCGCCCCTACAAGGCGGGGTGCGTCGGACAAGGGGTTCCGCCCCCTCTCTCGATAACGGCGAGGGCGCAGCCTCTCCTGTTATCGGGAGAGGGGGCAGCGAGGAACGAGCGGGGGTGAGGGCCTACCGCCCCCGCCTTGCGCTCGGCCCCGCCGAGCCACTAATCTTCGCCCCCTGAGTCCTCCCGTGACAGTCGTTGGATCTCCGCGTCGAGCAACGCCGGTGTAGGCGCGATCCCCAGCTCCCAGAGCGCTTCCTCGGCGCGGCGCAGGAGCTCGGGGGCGGAGCCGCGCAGCCGTTTCGCGACGCGCTCCTCGGCGAGGGTGCGCGGCGCTGGGACCGGGCGGGTGAGCTCCACCTGGAAGCCGCCGCCGCCGGGGAGGAGCGCGAAGCCCTCCACCACGCTCCCGCGCAGCTCCGCCAGCAGGTGCTCCACTTCGCCCAGGAGCACGGGTGGGCCCGGGGAGCGGTTGCCTCGCCCCGTGATCACCACGACGGTGCGCACGCGCTCGGCGTGGCGCGCGCGGAGCCAGGCGCCGGCACGCAGGCGCGCGGCGTCGCCGGTGAGGCCGTGCAGGTCCAGCAGCGGGTGGAGCGAGCCCCACTGCGGGGCGCGGCGCTCCCCGCGGGGCGGCTTGCGGGGCATTTGGGGGAGCTCCGGGGCGGAAACGAAGGGAGCCACGGCACCCTGCCGTGGCTCCCTCGCGACGCGGTCCGGGTGGGCTCAGGCGCCCAGGCGGTCCTTGAGGCCCTTCCCCGCGCGGAAGGCGGCGCTGGTGGAGGCGGCGATCTGGATCTCCTTGCCGGTGCGCGGGTTGCGGCCCGTGCGCGCCTCGCGCTTCTTGGTCTCGAAGCTGCCGAAGCCGGTGATCGTGATCTTCTCCCCGTTCCGCAGCGCCTCGGTGATGATCCCGTCGTCCACCGAGAAGAGCGCGTCGACCACCTTGGTCGCTTCGGTACGCGGGATGTCGGCGCGGCTGCTCAGCTGCTGGATCATTTCGGACTTGTTCACCCGGGTGCTCCTGTGATTGAGGTGAGAACCGGCGAGCTGGTCTACGCCGCCGGACGGCCCCAAGAGTAGGACCCCGTCCCGTCCACGTCAAGAGAGATTCCCGTGCCCGAATCCCCAGTCGCTACGCCAATCCCGGTGGGGGAAGCCTCCCCGCGGGAGCTGCAGGCCGCGTACGACATCGCCCACGCCTTCCTCACGGCGAGCTCGCCGGACGAGGTGTACGAGCTGGCGCTGGAGCGCGTCTCGCCGCTGGTGGGCGCCGCCTTCGCCAGCGTCTTCGTGCGCGACACGCCCGACGAGCTGCGCCTGGCCGCGCAGTGGAACTGGCCCGCTCAGTACGCCGGCCACCTGGACCAGCTGCGGGTGCGGGTGGGGAATGGGCCCACCGGGCGGGCCGTGGCCGAGAACCGGGTGGTGGAGGTGTTCGACGTCCAGAGCGACCCGCTGCTGGAGGACTGGTGGGAGGTGGCGCGGGAGCTCGACTTCACCGCCTCCGTCTCCCTTCCGCTGGTGACGGGCGCCGCGCCGGAAGGGGCGATCACCTTCTACTTCCGTACCTCGGACACGCTGCGCGAGACCGACCGCTCCCTCCTGCGGCTGGTGGCGGACCAGCTCTCGGCCACGGCGGAGAAGGCGCACCTGATCGCCGACCTTACCGACGCCAACCGCCGCCTGCGCCAGCAGAACGTGGAGCTGGAGGCGCGCTACCGCGAGGCGGAGGAGGCGCGGCGGCTCAAGGGCGAGTTCATGGCCAACATTTCCCACGAGCTGCGCACCCCGCTCACCGCCATCCTGGGCTACACCTACCTCCTGCGCGAGGGGATCAGCGGCGAGCTGTGCGAGGAGCAGCGCACCTCGGTGGACAAGATCGAGGAATCCGGCACCGAGCTGCTGGGGCTGATCAACGACCTCCTCGACCTCACGCACCTCCAGCTCGGCCGCCTCCCCGTGCAGGCGGAGACGACCGACGCGGTGGCGCTCCTGCACGGCATCCAGGGGAACGTCTCGCCCGATCCCGCCGCGGGGGTGGAGGTGATCTACGACGTCCCCGACGTGTCCGTTCCGGTGCGCACCGATCCGTCGCTGGTGCTGCGCATCCTGCGGCACCTGGTCTCCAACGCCTTCAAGTTCACGCCGTCCGGCCGGGTGACGCTGCGGGTGCGGATGGTGGCCGGGTCGCCTTGGACGGAGGAGGCGCAGGCCGGCGGCGGCACGCGCAACCGCGTGGTATGGGAGGTGGAGGACACGGGGATCGGCATCGATTCGGCGCAGCTGGAGCGCATCTTCGACGAATTCCGCCAGGTGGACGGCTCGCCCACGCGGCGCTACGGCGGCACGGGGATCGGCCTGGCGCTCTCGCGGCAGCTCGCGCGGCGGCTGGGCGGCGACATCGGGGTGCGTTCCACGCTCGGGCAGGGCTCCGTCTTCTCCCTATCGGTGCCCGCGGGCTTGCAGGGCGCGTGAGCTTCGCCACTATCGTATTCGACTGCGACTCCACGCTGGCGCGCGTGGAGGGGATCGACGAGCTTGCCGGCCCCCACGCCGATGAGATCCGCGCGCTCACCGACCGGGCGATGGAGGGCACTCTCGCGCTGGAAGAGGTGTACGGGCGCCGCCTCGACATCATCCGCCCGACGCGCGCGCGGGTGGAGGCGTTGGGGCACGAATACGTGGCCGCGCTGGTGCCCGACGCGCGCGAGAGTGTGGCCGCGCTCCGCTTTCTCGGCAAAACGGTGCGCGTCGTCTCGGGCGGCCTCCTCCCGGCCGTGCTGGCCGTGGCGGCCGAGCTGGGCGTGGCCGAGGATGACGTGCGCGCGGTCGCGATCCGCTTCGACGGCGCGGGCGAGTACGCCGGCTTCGACGCATCGCCGCTGGCGCGCAGCGGGGGGAAGGAGGCCGTGCTGCGCGCGTGGTCCCTTCCCCGCCCCGCGCTTATGGTGGGCGACGGCGCCACCGACCTGGAGGCGCGCCCCGCGGTGGACGCTTTCGCCGCCTACATGGGGGTCGCGTTCCGCGAAACCGTGGCCGCCCGCGCCGACTTCGTCCTGCGCGACCCGAGCCTCGCCCCCATCCTCTCCCTGGCCGCGGACGACGCCGACCGCGCGCGCCTCGCCGGATCTCCCTTTGCCGCGCTGCTGGAGCGCGGCGACCGGCTCCTGCGCGCTGATACTGCAATCACACACAAAGACACTGAGCCACAGAGAGAACAGCAGAGAACAACCACTTCTGAACGGAGCGCCCACACCCAGCCCCGCGGCTCGGGACAGTCCCGGGGCACGGAGTGAAGGAGACGGGCTCTGCCGCGTACACCGCGCCCTCCAATGTTCCTGATCAGTGCGCGGCGCTCGCCCAGCCGCCGGAACCCAGGCCGGGGTGCAGCAACGGTGCGGAGCAGCCGTCCCCTCGATCCCCAAAGCACGGCCGACCGAACACGGGATGGATCCCAAAGCGCAGGAGAGCCCGTCTCCTTCACTCCGCGCCAAAGTTCCGGGCGATGGCGGGTGCCGAGCGGCGCTTCGTTCAGGAAGTGTTTTTCTCCGGGGCTTGCAGTTCCCTCTGTGCCCTGCGGGTGATGCTGTTGCTTTTCTATCCTGCGTCTCTGCGCCTCTGCGTGAGACCCGCCGTTCCCCGTGCCTTCCTCTTGCGGATCGCCGCCTCACGCTCGACCTTCCCCGCCTTCGCGTCCCGCACCCCCAGTCTTCACGAGCGAATGACAGCGTTCGGCCGTTTCTTCCTTCCCGGACCCACCGAGGTGCACCCCGACGTGCTCGCGGCGATGATGCAGCCCATGATCGGCCACCGCGGATCCGGGATGTCCGCGATCCTGGCCGGCTGCGACCCCGTGCTGCGCGCCATCTTCCGCACCGAGCGCCCGGTGTACGTCGCCTCCTCCTCGGCGACCGGGCTGATGGAGGGCGCGGTGCGCAACGGGGTGCGCCGCCGCGCGCTGTCGCTCGTCAACGGCGCTTTCAGCGAGCGCTTCCGCGATCTGGTGGCCGATTGCGGGCGCAAGGTGGAGACGTACGAGGTGGAGTGGGGCCAGGCCCACGACCCCGCCGAGGTGCACCGCCGCCTCCGCGCCGGCGGCTTCGACGCGGTGACGGTGGCCCATTCCGAGACCTCCACCGGCGTCCTCAACCCCGTGCGCGAGATCGCCGAGGCCGTGCGCGCCGCGGAGCGGGAGACCGGCGACGAGATCCTCCTGCTGGTGGACGGCGTCACCAGCGTGGCCGGGGCGCTGGTGGAGATGGACGCGTGGGGGCTCGACTTCCTCCTCACCGGCTCGCAAAAGGCGCTGGCGCTGCCGCCGGGGCTGGCGTTCGGTGCCGCGTCGGAGCGGATGATGGCGCGCGCGGAGACGCTCCCGGGG
>JAUJMI010000454.1 GCA_030446945.1 Longimicrobium sp.
CTGAAGATCAAGGGTGCCTTCCCAGGTATGCTGCAACCAAATCCGCGATGAACCCCTTTTTTTGCATCGGAACAGAAAAAGCATCACGCAGAGGCCACAGCGGGAACCACTAGCCGCAGAGAGATTCCTTTCCGTTCCTTCTCTCCGTACCCTCTGTGTCTCTGTGTGAGGCCCGTATGAAGAACGTGCACGACACCCGCCCGCCGCATCACGGGCCGGATGGCAAGGTCCGGCTCCCGTGGGCGGTGGAGGGCGGCGAGAAGCGCACGCAGCTCCAGCTACTGCGTTGGATGGGCGAGCGCGTCCTGCGGGGCCGCCCAGCCAATCCGAAGCCCGGCGACCTCCCGATGGCGCGCTCGGAGATCGCGTCGCCGCGGGCGGCCGGGGACGAGATCCGCATCACCTGGGTGGGGCACTCGACCTTCCTGATCCAGGCGGGCGCGATCAACATCCTGACCGATCCGCACTGGAGCGTGCGCGCGTCGCCGTCGCAGCGAATCGGGCCGGCGCGCTTCGTACCGCCCGCGATCGCGTGGGAGGCGCTGCCGCCGATCGACGCCGTCCTCCTGTCGCACGACCACTACGACCACCTGGACGAGGATACCGTGCGGCGCCTGCACGAGCGCTTCGGGGCGGCGCTGCGCTGGGTGACGCCGCTGAAGTACGCGGAGTGGTTCGCGCGGCTCGGCATCCGCGGGATCACGGAGCTGGACTGGTGGGACGAGGCGGAGCTGCCGGGCGGCGTGCGCGTGACGTGCGCCCCCGCGCAGCACTGGACGCGGCGCACCATGCGCGAGTTCAACGACCGGCTCTGGGCCTCCTTCGCCCTGCGCCTGCCGGACGGCCGCGGGATCTACTTCGCGGGAGACAGTGGATACTTCGGCGGCTACGGCGAGATCGCGCGCCGCGCGGGCCCCTTCGCCGTGGTGCTGATGCCGGTGGGCGCCTACGACCCGCGCTGGTTCATGAAGCCGGCGCACATGAACCCGGAAGAGGCGGTGCGCGCCTACCAGGACCTCGGCGGGCGCGGCGCGTTCGTGGCGATGCACTGGGGCACCTTCCGCCTCACCGACGAGGACCCGCTCGAGCCGCCGCTCCGCACCCGAGCCGCCTGGGCCGCCGCCGGGCTGCCGGGCGCGGACCTGCACCTCCCGCGGCACGGCGAAACGATCCGCCCGGAACGCGGCTCGCCGTGAGCCGGCGCTGTCCGCGAGCGATGCCTGCGGTATGATCGGAATCCGCGGACCTCGGCACCCACTGGTCGCGTAAAGAGCCGTAGCACCCCCGCGGTACTCACGCGCGAATAAAGGTGCCCGGCGCAGCCCGCCGGGGCGCCTGTCTCGTCGCGCGCTGTCAGTGCCGGGTCGTCGCGCCCCCCGTGTCGGCCCCCGCCGGCGCCGCGCCGCCGGGGGTGGTGGGCGATGGGTTGCTGTCTGCCGGCGTGGTGCTGGTGCTGCCGACCGGCGGGTAGGCGTTGGGGACCTGCTGGCCGACGGTGGCGGAGTCCTGGCGGGTCACCGGGTCGGCGCCCGTGGCGGCGTCCGTCTCGTTGTTCTCCGCATTGTGCTCGCCCGCGTTGTCGCAGGCGGCGAGGGCAAGGAAAGCCGCCAGGGGAAGCGCGGCGAGGATACGGGTGCGGGGCATGTCGCCTCTGCGAACGGGTTGGGCCGGCACTTGGGTCGCCCGCCGGTTCAGCATCCACCGTACCACCGCGCCGCCGAAGCCGTCCCGAAAGCTTGCGCGTGCCCCGGCGACGCGGGAGATTGCACCTTCCCCGCCGCACCACCCGACCGCACCCGCATCCCCATGTCCAACGATTCGCCGCTCTCCGAGCGCGAGCTGGCCGCGCTCGAGGCGCTCGCCTGCGAGGCCACTCCCGGCCCCTGGGAAGCGCAGACCGTTCTGGACTTCCAGACCGGCGACGCCACCCTGGCCGTCACGCACTCCCCGCGCGGCTCCGACGACCTGGTCTTCGTCGTGGAGCGCGAGGCCGAGGTGTCGCCCGCCAACCAGCGCTACATCGCCGCGCTGCACCCGGACGCCACCCTGCGCCTCCTGGGCGAAGTGCGCCGCCTCCGCGGCTTCGAGGAGCAGATCGACTCCATGCGCTCCGTGCTCCGGCACCTGGACGCCTTTTTGGAGCAGCGCGGCCTGGCAGAGCAGGCGCGCCGCTTCATCGAGCTCCGCTCCCAGTCCGAGCACCTGCATCCCGCGGCCGCGCCGGCCGCGACTCTCGCGCAGACCGGAGTCAACCAGGCGTAGACCGCAAGGCTCCCGCGCATCGCGTGTGCCTGAACCGCAATCCCACGCGGAGACGCGGAGGCGCGGAGGAAGAACAGCGGTTTCACACAGAGACACGGAAGGAGCTCTCCTGTCCCTTCCCTCCGTGTCTCTGTGCCTCTGTGTGAGCCAAATGGGATGCGTGGAAATGGGACGGGGCAGGCCTGGAGATCAGGCCCGCCCCGTTCGCATACCCCCGACCCCCGGCGATTACATGTCGCGCAGGGCGTCGATGTTGATGACGCGCTCGGCGAGCGTGGTGAGCTGCTCGTCGGTGGCGCCTTCCTCGTCCAGCGTCTGCTGGATCAGGGTGGCGTCCTGCTCGCGGCCCAGCATGCGGGCGTAGGTGCGCACGCAGCCGTAGCCGGCGATCTCGTAGTGCTCCACGCGCTGCGCGTTGGCGATCATCGCGGCGTCCAGCACGTCGGAGTCGCCCTTCTCCTTCACGGTGTCGTTGGCTTCCTTGAGGAGCCCCTCCATCCCCTTGCAGTGGTGCCCCGACCCCTTCTCGCCCAGGTCGGTGAAGATCTGCTCCAGGCGGCGCACCTGCTCCTCGGTCTGCGTGACGTGCGATTCGAACGCCTGGCGCAGCTCGGGGTGCTTGGCGGCCCCCGCCATCTTGGGGAGCGACTTCAGGATCTGGTTTTCCGCGCTGTAGAGGTCGCGAAGCTGCTCCACGTACAGGTCCCGCAGCGTATTGAGCGCCATGATCTTTCTCCTTGGTCTTAGAGCCTCCGTCCTTTCGCACCGTGCGCAAGCGGCGGGGCGGCCCGGCTACGCACGCCCCGTGCCCAATGCCCCTGTTGGGATGAAGTTGCCGCCCACCGAGATGCCC
>JAUJMI010000455.1 GCA_030446945.1 Longimicrobium sp.
TGCCGTTCGGGGACAACATGGAACGGCGAAAGCACTTGGCGAAAGCCGTGCTACCGCTGCGGCCACACCCGCGGGCCGCTTCTCCAGTATAACGCACTTAGCCCGCGACACCAACCGCCGCGCCGTCTTCGGCATCCATGATGGCTAACGCGGAGGCGTGGAGACTCGGAGAGAAACGGCAGAAAAACCCTCACGCGGAGGGCACAGAAGGAACTGCAAGCCAGAGAGAAAAACCACTTCCTGAACGGAGCGCCACCCGGCACCTGCCTCACCTCGATCTCTGGCGCGGAGTGAAGGAGACGGGCTCTCGCATGAAATTGGATCCGTCCAATGTTCAGCCGGTCGTGCCCGCCAATCAACGGAGCGGGCTGCACCGAACGGCGGCGCCCTCCAATCCCCACGTACCATGGGATGTTGCAGTGCAAGCCGCGGAGATCGTCTCCTTCGCTCCGCGCCCCACGTCCATGAAGATGCAGGTGCGGCGAAGCGCTCCGTTCAGGAAATGGAATCGCTCTGCGGTTGCAGTTCTCCGCGCCTCCGCGTCTCCGCGTGAGACCCGCCGTTCAGAGAACCGGAAGCAGCACCAGGAACAGAGTCCACGCGCAGCCCAGCGCCAGCACGACCATGGCGGCCACCCCGGCGGCCTGCACGGCGCGGCCGGTGACCCACTGCGGATGGCCGCGCGTCGTGGGGATGAAGAGGGCGCCCAGCAGCGCGCCGACCGCCAGCCCGCCCGCGTGCGCCGCGTTGTCGATCAGCCCCATTCCCACGATCCCGATCCCGGCGATCACCGCCACGTTCAGCAGCACCATCTTGAGGAAGCCCGCCGGCACCGTCTCGCGCCGCCGGTAGCCCAGCACGCCCAGGAAGCCGATCAGCCCCATCAGCCCTCCGGACGAGCCGACCGACGGCACATCGGGCGGCACGGCGAAGCTGGCCAGCGAACCCCCGAGCACCGCCGCCAGAAAGACGAGCGAAAGGTACGCGCGGTGCGCCAGCACCTCCGTCTCGCGGCCGAGCGAGAGGAGCGCCATGAAGTTGACGGCGAAGTGGATCAGGTTGCCGTGCAGGTAGCCGGCGGTGAGGAGCCGCCACGTCTCGCCACCGCGGATGTACTCCGGGACCATCGCGGCCGGACCGATGCCGTAGGCGGGCATGCCGGCGCCGTTCGCCAGGAGCTGCGCCGCGCCCACCGCCGCGATCATCCCCGCCAGCCAGCGCAGGTACACGACGGGCACCCGCCGCATCGCCGCGGACTGTTCGGCCTCGCGCATCAGGTCGCGGAAGCCCTGCGGAGTCATCACGCTCGCCTGGCGCCACTCGCGCAGCCGCAGCGCCACCCAGATCACCCCGAACAGCAGGTAGACGGCCCCGGGCGAGCCGGGGCGGAGCGCGTCGAGGTTCTGAAAGGCGAGCACCGCCGTGAACACCCCCACGATGATCGCCTGCGTCTTCGCCCCGCCTCCGATGCGGGCACGGATCGCCTCCAGAAGGAAGGGCACCTCCTCGGGAGGCACGGGGCCGCCCGACTCCGGCGTCCACACCAGGCGCGGGATGGGGCCCTCGCGGCACGCCGCGACGAGCTCGTCACGGGTCGCGGGGTGCACCCCCTGCGCGTCCACGATGCCGTACTCGCCGGGCGGGGAAGGGGTGGGGTCGGAAACGCTCATCGGCCTCTCGATGCGGAGTGTCCGCGCCCCGGGTGCAAGGGCGGGGCCCGTGCGCCCGCGCGCGGAGGAACGTATACTTACACCGCATGGCCCCCGAACGGGGCGCGCCCCGCAGGTACCCCGGAAGGACCCGACCGATGAGCATCGCCGAGATCTTCGAGACCATGGAATACGGCCCCGCCCCCGAAAGCGCGTCCCCCGCGCTGCGCTGGCTGGAGGAGCGTGGCGGCACCACGCAGCTCTTCATCGGCGGCGAGTGGCGGGCGCCCGCGGGCGGCGAGTACTTCCCCTCGAACAACCCCGCCAACAACCAGCCGCTCGCCCGCATCGCCCAGGCCGGCGCGGAAGACGTGGACGCCGCCGTCGCCGCCGCGCGCGCCGCGCTCCCGGGTTGGCAGGCGCTGGGCGGGCACGGGCGTGCGCGCTACCTGTACGCGCTGGCGCGCCACATCCAGCGCCACTCGCGCCTCTTCGCCGTGATGGAGACGCTGGACAACGGCAAGCCCATCCGCGAGTCGCGCGACATCGACATCCCGCTCGTCGCCCGGCACTTCTACCACCACGCGGGGTGGGCGCAGCTGATGGAGACGGAGATGCCCGGCCAGGCGCCGCTGGGCGTGGTGGGGCAGATCATCCCGTGGAACTTCCCGCTGCTGATGCTGGCGTGGAAGATCGCCCCCGCGCTCGCCATGGGGAACACGGTGGTGCTGAAGCCGGCCGAGTTCACCTCGCTCACCGCCCTCCTCTTCGCCGACGTGTGCCGCGACGCGGGGCTCCCGCCGGGCGTCGTCAACATCATCACCGGCGACGGGCGCACCGGCGCGCTGATCGTCGAGCACCCGGACGTGGACAAGATCGCCTTCACCGGCTCCACCGAGGTCGGGCGGATCATCCGCGCCGCCACGGCGGGGAGCGGAAAGAAGCTGTCGCTGGAGTTGGGCGGCAAGAGCCCGTTCGTGGTCTTCGACGACGCCGACATCGAGAGCGTCATCGAGGGGGTGGTCGACGCCATCTGGTTCAACCAGGGGCAGGTGTGCTGCGCCGGCTCGCGGATCCTGGCGCAGGAGGGGATCGCCGACCGCCTCGTCACCCGCCTGCGCGAGCGCATGGAGACGCTGCGCGTGGGCGATCCGCTGGACAAGGCGGTGGACATCGGCGCCATCATCGACCCCTTGCAGCTCGACAAGATCCGCACGCTGGTGGAACAGGGCCGCTCCGAGGGCGCCACCCTCTGGCAGCCTTCGTGGAGCTGCCCGCAGGAGGGTTGCTTCTTCCCCCCGACGCTCCTGACCGACGTGGGCCCGGCCTCCACCGTGGCGCAGGTGGAGATCTTTGGCCCCGTGGTGGTGCTGATGACCTTTCGCACCCCCGACGAGGCGGTGGCGCTGGCCAACAACACGCCGTACGGCCTGGCCGCCAGCGTGTGGACGGAGAACATCAACCT
>JAUJMI010000081.1 GCA_030446945.1 Longimicrobium sp.
CGGCGAGTGGGCTTATGTGCGGGCTTAGCGGCTTCGTGGACCCACGCTGCCAGTTGGACGAGGCGGCGCTCGCCGGTGCGGCCCGTGCGATGGCCGACACCCTGCTGCACCGCGGGCCCGACGACGCGGGTACCTGGACCGACCCCGCCGCCGGGGTCGCGCTGGGGCACCGGCGCCTGTCCATCCTGGACCTTTCCGCGCTGGGCCACCAGCCCATGGTGTCGGCTCCGGGGCGGTACGTGATCGCGTTCAACGGCGAGATCTACAACTTCGGCGACCTTCGCGGCGAGCTGGCGGCGCGGGGGCACACGTTCCGGGGCCACTCGGACACCGAGGTGCTGCTCGCGGCCTTCGAGGAGTGGGGTCTCCACCGCGCACTCCGGCGGTGTGACGGGATGTTCGCCCTGGCCGTCTGGGATCGGCGCGAGCGCCGTCTGCACCTGGCGCGCGACCGCATGGGGGAGAAGCCGCTCTTCTACGGGTGGGCCGGCGAGGTCTTCCTCTTCGGATCGGAGCTGAAAGCCCTGCGGGCGCACCCCGCGTGGCGGGGCGAGGTGGATCGGGACGCGCTGACGCTCTTTCTGCGTTTCAACTACGTGCCCGCCCCGCGCTCCATCTTCCGCGGCGTGTTCAAGCTCCTTCCGGGGACGGTGCTGTCGCTGGAGCCGGCCGCGCGGGGCGAGCTGCCCGAGCCCGTCCCGTACTGGTCCGCGCGGGAACAAGCGACCCGTGGGGCGGCCGAGCCGTTCGCGGGGTCGGACGACGCGGCCGCAGACCACCTGGAGGTGCTGCTCCGGGACGCGGTTGGCCGACAGATGGTGGCCGACGTTCCGCTCGGCGCGTTTCTGTCGGGTGGCGTGGACTCGTCGACGGTGGTTGCGCTGATGCAGGCCCAGAGCGAGCGGCCGGTCCGCACCTTCACGATCGGGTTCCAGGAGGCCGGGTTCAACGAGGCCGAACACGCGCGGGAGGTGGCGCGCCACCTGGGTACCGAGCACACGGAGCTGTACGTCACGCCGCGCGAGGCGATGGAGGTGATCCCCTCCCTCCCCACGATGTACGACGAGCCCTTTGCCGACAGCTCGCAGATCCCCACGTACCTCGTGAGCCGGCTGGCGCGTGAGCACGTGACGGTGAGCCTGTCCGGCGACGGCGGAGACGAGCTGTTCGGCGGCTACAACCGCTACTTCCATGCGCCGCGCATCTGGAGTAAGATTGGTTGGCTCCCGCAGGGGGTGCGTACCGTCGCCGCCCGCGCGCTCACGTCCGTAGGGCCGGACGCGTGGGACCGGGCGGCTGGCGCGGCTGCACGGTGGGTGCGGCGGGGCTCACCGCCCGCGCGGGTGGGGGAGAAGGTGCGAAAGCTCGCCGACGTGCTCGCCGCCGGGGACCCGCAGGCCGTATACACCACGCTGGTGTCGTCGTGGGCGTACCCGGAGGAGGTGGTGATCGGCGGAAACGAGCCGAACACGCTCCTGGGGGCTGCCGGGGAGTGGCCGCGGCTCGGCAGCTTCCCGGAACGGATGATGTACCTGGACGCGCTCACGTACCTGCCGGACGATATCCTGGCCAAGGTGGACCGGGCGGCGATGGCGGTGAGCCTGGAGACACGCGTGCCGATGCTGGACCCCCACGTCGTGGAGTTTGCCTGGCGTCTCCCGCTCGCGATGAAGGTGCGGGGCGGGACCGGGAAGTGGCTCCTCCGCCAGGTGCTGTACCGGCACGTTCCCCCCCGGCTGATCGATCGCCCGAAGATGGGCTTCGGCGTCCCGGTCGGGGAGTGGCTGCGCGGCCCGTTGCGGCCGTGGGCGGAAGAGCTGCTCAGCCAGCGCAGACTGCGCGAGCAGGGCTTCTTCGATCCCGTGCCGGTGCAGGCGCTCTGGCGCGACCACCTGGCGGGCCAGCGCGATGGGCAGTTCGGGCTCTGGGGCGTGCTGATGTTCGGCGCGTGGCTGGAGGAGGGTGCGGCGGAAGCCGCCGAGTGCGCGGCGTGAGCCCCAGCCGGGGACCGCGCTTCGCTCCGTTCGCTGACAGATCCCAATCAACCGAGTGACGATGAAACGGCTACTCTATGCGCTGCTCCTGCTGACGGGATGGGCGATGTGCCCAAACCCGTGCGTAGCTCAGGCCTCCGGGGCGGACGAATCGGTGATCCGGCCCGGAGACATGCTCCAGATCCGGGTCTGGCGCAAGCCGGAGCTCAGTGGCGAGTTCCTGGTGGCCTCCGACGGCTCGGTGTCCGATCCATTCTACTCCGACGTGAAGGTGAGTGGGCTGACCGCGTCGGCAGCTACTCAGCGGATACGGGAGTACGTGGCCCGAATCGAGACCAGCCCTCGGGTATGGGTGGAGCCCCTGTTCCGCGTGATCGTGGGCGGCGAGGTGCGCAAGCCGGACCTGTACAACCTGCGCCGCGAGACGACGCTCGTCGAGGCGATCGCGCAGGCCGGCGGACCCACGGAGCTGGGACGGCTGGACCGCGTCCGCGTGATCCGCCGCGGGGAAGTGCTCTCCGTGGACATCGCCGACCCGGCGAGCGCGCTGGCCCGCTCGCCGGTCCAGTCCGGCGACCAGATCCTGATCCCCCGGCGTCGCAACCTCATCCGCGAGAGCATCGCCCCGATCAGCAGCATCGCCGCGGCCGCCGCATCGGTGATCGGCCTCGTGCTGCTGTTGAGCGATGACGATCCTGCACCCTCGGGACCATAGCCGTGGCTGAATCGCGTTTCACCCCCGTTGCCGTCGCGCCGAGTTCGTCTCCCGCATACGTACCGGTGCCGGCCACCCTCTCCGATGTGGGGGGCGAAGGTGCCGACCCTCTCAAGGCGTTGCTCGGCACCCTTCACCGGAACGCCGTGCTGATCGCGCTCGTCGCTGCGGTTACGGTGGGGACGGCCGCCTACTTTCTGGCGCGGCAGCTGCCGGTGTACCGTGCCACCGCATTGATCCGGCTGGTCGACACGCGGCAGTCGATGACCGGGAACTTGGGCGGGATCATTCCGACCACGCCGGGCGGGGGACAGCGCGCCGACCCCGTGCTCTCCCAGCTGGAGGTCCTCAAGGGCCGGCTCGTGATGGGCCAGGTCGTGGACCGGGTGGGACTTCGCGTGCTGGTGGAGCCCGCCACCGCGGCGGCGGAGATCCATGAGTTGGTGGAGGTGCGGGCGCCGGACGCGGCGGCGAAGCAGCTGCGCATGCGGTTCGAGGCTGCCGGGTACACGGCGGACCTGGGCGGGACGGCTGTTCGGGGCGAGTACGGGCAGCCCCTGGAACGTGCGGGGGTTCGCCTGAACGTGCACTCGCGCCCATCCGTGCCGGAGGTGGTGCTCAATCTGATTCCCCGCGAGAAGGCGATCGACTACCTGATTGCCGGTCTTGAGGCGCGCCCCAAGGCCGGGACCGACGCGGTGGAGATCGTGTACGCGGCGAACGACCCGCAGTTCGCGCGCGGCGTGGTGAACACCGCCCTGCAGGAGTTCCAGGAGTTCAGCACCGGAACCGAGCAGCAGCAGGCGAGCCGCCGGCGCGTCTTCCTGGAGAACCGGCTGCGGAGCGCGGATTCCCTTTTCAACGAGACGCAGTTCGCGCTGACGGCGTTCCGCAGCCGCGAGCGTGTATACGGTTCGAGCGAACAATTCGCGGGGCAGCAGGAAGCGCTCACCGGGCTGAAGGTGCGCCGCGAGGAGCTCGCCGCCGACCGCGGGATCTACCGGTCGCTGCTCGCCGACCTCGCCCGCCGCGACGGGCGGCGCGACCAAGCACTGCGGACGCTGCTTGCATCGGGCCTGGCCGCCGACCCCGCCGTCGCGCAGCTCTCCGCACAGCTGCGCCAGTACCAGAGCGCCTTGGATTCGCTGACCACCGGTGCCACGGGAGTTACGGCGGCACACCCGGACGTGGAGCGGCTGAATGGGCAGATCGTAGCCACGGAGGGCCGCCTGATCGACGCGGTTCGCAGCCATGTGGCGGCGCTCGACGCACGCATCGCGGCGCTGGATGCGATGCAGACCCGGGATGCCACGGCGCTCGAACGGCTTCCCGCCACCGAGGCGCAAGAGGTGCGGCTCGTGCAGCGGGTGGACGGCATCCGCAAGCTGACTGACCAGCTGCGCGAGGAGCTGCAGCGGGCGCAGATCACCGAGGCGGTGGAGGCAGGGCAGGTGCAGGTCGTGTATCCGGCCCCGCTCCCCTCGGATCCGGTGGGTGCCTCCCGCTCGGTGAAGCTCGGTATCGCGCTGGTGTTCGGGCTCCTCCTCGGTGGCGGCGGAGCCGTGCTCCGCGACCGGATGAACACCGTGATAAACGGCCGCAGCGAGCTCGAGCGTTTGCTCCAGGTGCCCGGACTCGCCACGATCCCGCCGATCCACGTTGCGCAGGGTCGCTTCAGAGCCCTCCGGCGTCTCCAGCGGTCGCCCTCCGCGAACCGCAACGGGGCGGCGAAGCACGCCGTCGAACTGGTGACCGTGACCCGGGCGCAGTCGCTCGTGGCCGAGGCGTACCGCACGCTGCGCACCAACCTCATCTTTTCACGGCCCACCCAGATGCTGCAGCGGGTCGTGGTCACCAGCTCCGCGCCCGGCGAAGGGAAGACGACGACTGCGGCAAACCTGGCCGCTGCCTTCGCCCAGCACGGGCTCCGCGTGCTCCTGGTGGACTGCGACCTGCGCAAGGGGCGGCTCCACGCCATGTTCGGCGTTCCGCGCGAGCCGGGGCTCACGCATCTGGTGCTCGGCTACAGCACGCCCGAGCAGGCGATCCGCGCCACTCCGGTGGAGGGGCTTTTCGTGCTCACCTCGGGAACCCTCCCGCCCAACCCGTCGGAGTTGCTCGGCAGCCCCCAGATGCGCGAGACGCTTGCGCGCCTGAATGGCCAGTTCGACGTGGTGATCCTGGACACGCCGCCCCTCACTGCCGCGGCCGACGCGGCCATTCTGGGCACCGGGGCAGACGGAGTGCTCTTCGTGGTGCGTGCCGGGCAGACGGAGCGAGGGGCGGCCCGGCAGTCCATCCAGCAGCTCGTGAAACTGGGCGCGCGGGTTCTTGGTGCGGTCATAAACGACCCCGACGACGTCGTGGCACGCTACGAGGAAAATTACTCCACCGAGTACTACGGATCGGAGGCGTAGCCGTGGCGCGAGCCGCGGCTGGGCAGCGAAGAACGCTTCGGAGCTGCGCAGCCCCCGTCCAATCTCCGCTTGCGAGGGTGCCGAGGGGCGGGCGCGGCGAGCTGTCGGCTCGGCCCCGGCTTCATCCCGCGCCGGTAGCGCGGTTGGCCCCCGCACGTAGCCGCCATGCACCGTGATCTCCCCCGGCCCTGGAGGATCGCCAGCGAGGCCCTTGCGCTGCGCGAATGGGGGTTGCGGCTGTGGGCCGGGGGTGCGACTGCCGCGGGCGCCCCACCGCAGCGCCCGGTTGCCGCCTGGGAGGCATTTCTCCGTGCGGAACGATGCGCCCTTCCGCTCCGTGCGCGGGCCGGTTCGTCGGGGCTGCCGCCGGAGGTGGGCGCGCTGGTGGAACGCCGCGCGACCGAGGAGTTGCAGCGGTATCTCGCAGTGCGGGCGCAGACCATGCTCGCGGGCGCACTGCTTCGGGAGCGCGCCTGGCCTGGCGTGGGACTCAAGGGTGCGGCGCACGCCGCCGACGGTGGGGAGCCGCTGGATACCGCCGACGTGGACGTCCTCGTCCCGCGCGAGCACGCCTTGGAATTCGCCGCGCTTCTGGAAGATCGCGGCGGGCGCCGCGCCCTGGGCACCGACGCCGCGGGAGCACGGGGGACGGGGTGGCAGCTCGCCGCGCGCCTGGCCGACGGATCCGTGCAGGTGGAAGTGCACGTCGACGTTCCCTTCGTTGCCGGCGAAGGCGAGCCGTGGGAGGGGACGCTTCCTACGCGCGTGCCCGGAGTGCTGCGCCTTTCCCCCGCCAACCACCTGTGGCTCGTGCTGGTGCACGGGGTAGTCCACCATGTGACCGCCGCGGTTCGCTTCGTGAGCTACTCCTGCTGCGGTCCGCGCGCATTGCGTGCGCCGCGGACGACCTGCGAGAGGTGGAGCGCCGTGCGGCCGCGCATCCGCCGCCCGCGCGCTCCACGGGGTCCTCGCAATGCGGGACGCGCTCGTCGCCGGCGCCCATCCGGACGACCGCTTTCGCGCCCTGGCTGCGGCGCGCTACGCATTCATCGCCGGCGCCGGGAAGCGATGGACGGCCCGGATGGGGGTGAAGGCGGCTAGAGCCACCTGTGCCCTGGCCGAAGGGGACGGCGCGTACCGATCGCTCTGGGTGGGGAGCCCCGGCAGCGCGCTGGTGGGGCCCAGCTTCCGTGGGAGCACCCGCCTGGACCGGTTCGCCCTCCCCGCATGGGGGCTCCGAGTGGCGTGACGCACCGCGCACCTCGCCCTCGCCACCCTTCCCGCTTGGCGCGCGGCCCGCCGCGTGGCCCGCGGCGCATAGGGTTGGCGCGGCTGGTGGAGCTGCTGGGCGCCGCCATCGGTGTGAGCCCCACGCTCGGCCGCCTCCTCGCCGAGCCCGGCACGTCGAGCGGACCTTTCCAGATCCGGGCGATCGCGCGGAGAGCGTGGGCTGACGGTGGCGGTGATGAAGGGGGCCGTCCCGGTCTGCGCCGCGGCGCCGCGATCTTGCAGAGAGACGTGTACGCGAGCGCCTCGAAGTCCGGGGTGCTGGCGGAGGCGGTCGACCGCCTGGGCTACCGCGCCGTGGGCGCGCCGGGTGCCCATGCGCTGCGGCTGCGCGCCACGGCGGACTCGCTCCCGCTCGAGATCCACCCCCGTTCCCGGCAGGCGCGGGGCGCCGCGCGAGCGGCTGCGTCCCGCCCTGGAGCTCCCGCCGCTGCACCTGCTGACACTGGACCGACCACTCTGGTACGTCCTCCACACGCCACCGAGCAGCACGCCGAGGGGCGCGGCTCGCTGCGCGACCTGCTGGTGCTTGCCGATGCGCTAGACCCGCTGCGCGGCGGACGAGCGCGTGGAAGTGGAGCGGTGGGTGGCGGAGCGTGAACGGCCGGAACTTCGCCGCCGCGTGCTCCTTGTGGCGCAAGGGATGGCGCGCCGCACGGGTGCCCCGTAGGACGGGCGCCAGCTGAACGCGCCGGCCGCTTCATGGGGGCGCTCTGGCAGTCGCGCGCCCCCCCGCTCCGTGCTCATCCGCCTGATGATCGCCCATGCCATCCCCGCGGCCGTGGCGCAGCGCACCGGCTTCCCGGCCGACCTGGGGCGTCTGACGCTCGACGTGCCCTCCGGCTACCCGTTTCTGATTTGGAGGCGGAAGCGGCTCCCGTGGATGGAGCGGAGGGTGCGGCTCGCGTACGCCGCGGGCCGGAGTGGGCGCTGTACCCCCTCGGCACCGCCTCATAGCGGGCCGCCTTGCTCGCGGACCGGGGGAGCGCCTATCTTCCCCCGGTTTCGCGCCCATCCCCCACCGGAGGATCGATGGCTCCCGAAGCCACGTCGGACCAGCTCCTGGCGCGCGCCAAAGACGCATACGCGCGCAACGCGTACCTCGCCGCCCTGGCCGACCTGCAGCTGCTGGGGGAGCGGCACCCCGAGTTCCCGGACGTGCAGAACCTGATGGGGCTCTGCCTGTCGCTGGTGGGGCGCACGGACGAGGCGCTGGAAGCCTTCGGGCGGGCCACGGAGCTGAACCCGGGGTACGTGGAGGCGCACCTCAACCGCGCCATCACGCTCAACGACCTGGGGCGCACCGACGAGGCGCGCGAGTCGTTCGCCCGCGCGGCCGAGGCGGACGAGGAGAAGTCCGGGGGGCGCTTTCCCAGCGCTGCGGCGGCGCGGCTGGCCAACCTGCACCAGGACCTCGGCGACCTGTACGCCGAAGCCGGCGGGGTGGACGAGGCGATGGCCGAGTACCGCAAGGCGCTGGTGCTGCGCCCCCAGTTCCTGGACATCCGAAACAAGCTGGGCCGTCTTCTCGTGGAGGTGGGGCGGCACGAGGAAGCGGCGGCCGAGCTGCGCGGCGTGGTGGAAGCCCGCCCCTCCTTCGCCGCCGCGCGGGCCAACCTGGGGCTGGCGCTGTACCGCGCCGGCCGGGTGGAGGAAGCCGGGGCGGAGTGGCGCCGGACGCTGGAGCAGAACCCCGGCAACGCCCAGGTCTCGTCGTACCTGGGGATGCTGGAACGGCAGCGCGAGGGCGCCGCGGGGCCCTCGCGGACTTCCGTCGACGACCGTTGAACAATGCCCCGCCCATCGGGGTACCGGCACCCATGAGACCCAAGCTACTTACACGCTGCGCGCCGCTGGCCCTGGCCCTTGCGCTTTCCACCGCGGGGTGCTCGGTGTTCCGCGCCCCGCCCCCGCTCACTCCCGAGACCGCGTACCAGCGCGGGATGGCGGCGTACGAGGCACGGCGCTTCGGCCGCGCCGCGGAGCTGCTGCAGACCTGGGCGGATGCCGCGGCCGGCGACCCGCGCCTCCCCGACGGGCTGTACGCCCTGGCCCGCGCGCGCAGGGAGACGGGCGAGCACCTGATGGCAGCCACCACCTTTCTGCGCGTCGTGACGGAGTACCCGGCCAGCCCGCGCCAGGAAGACGCGCGCTTCGGGGTGTGCGAGGCGTACCGCACCCTGTCGCCCAAGACGGCGCTGGACCAGGAGAACACCGAGACGGCGCTCCTGTACTGCGGCTCGTACGTGGAGTACTACGGGCAGACCGCCCGCTCGGACCGGGCGCGCATCTGGGTGGCGGAGCTGCGCGACAAGCTGGCCCGCAAGTCGTTCGAGGCCGGGATGTGGTACTTCCGCCGCGGCGCCTTCGACGCTTCGGTGATCTACTTCCAGCGCGCGGCCACCGAGTACCCGGACACCCCCACGGCCCCGCAGGCGCTGCTGCAGATGGCGCTCGCCTACGACCGCGTGGGGTACAAGGAAGAGGCGCAGGAGGCGCGGGCTCGGCTGCGGCAGAGCTACCCGCAGAGCCCCGAAGCGCGCACCCTTCCGCCGGCGTAGGGGCGCCCGCCGGCGGAATGCGGATCGGGGTCTTCGGCGGGACCTTCGACCCGCCGCACCTGGGCCACCTGGTGGTCGCCTCCGATGCGTGCGAGGCGCTGGGGCTGGGCCGCGTCCTCTGGATCCCCTCGGCCGTGCCGCCGCACAAGCTGCGCACCGTGCGGGCACCTGCCGAGGCCCGGCTGGAGATGGTGAGGGCCGCCATCGAGGGCGACACGCGGTTCGAGGCCGACGACGTGGAGCTGCGCCGCGCCGGGCCCTCGTACACGGTGGACACGCTGCGCGAGCTGGCGGCGCGCCACCCCGGCGACGAGCTGGTGCTGCTGATCGGCGCGGACAACCTGCGCGAGATCTCCGGGTGGAGGGAGCCGCGCGAGATCCTGCGGCTGGCTCGCGTGGCGGTCCTCTCCAGGGACGGCGCCGGGGTGCCGCCGGACTCGCCCATCCCCGCCACCGCCGTGGCGGTGACGCGGGTGGACGTGTCGGCCACGGAAGTCCGCAGGCGCGCGGCGGCCGGAGAAACGATTCGATATCTGGTTCCCGATGCGGTCCGCGCGCTGGTCGAACGCCGCGGGCTGTACCGGGAGCTTCCCCGTTTGTGAGGCGAAGGGAACGTCCATGTTGAAGACCATCGTCCAGGCCCTGTTCGGCACCCGCCACCAGCGCGAGCTGAAGCGGCTTGCGCCCATCATCGAGCAGATCAACGAAGAGTTCGAGCGGCTGCAGGGCCTTTCGGACGACGAGCTGCGCGGCCAGACCGAGCGGTTCCGCGCCCAGATCCGCGAGGCCGTGGCCGAGGTGGAGGCCGAGCTGGCGGAGCTTCGCGAGGAGAAGCGCCAGGCGCTGGCAGCCTCCGAGCGCGAGCAGATCGCCCAGCGGATCGGCGAGGCCGAGCAGCGGCGCAAGGAGGCGCTGGAAGGCGTCCTCGACGAGATCCTCCCCGAAGCGTTCGCCACCGTCAAGGCGGCGGCCGCGCGCCTGGTTGGCACCGAGGTGAAGGTGACCGGGCAGCCGATCACCTGGGACATGGTGCACTACGACGTGCAGCTGATCGGCGGCATCACGCTGCACCAGGGCAAGGTGGCGGAGATGGCCACCGGCGAGGGGAAGACGTTGGTCGCCACCCTGCCGCTGTACCTCAACGCGCTCACGGGCCGCGGCGCGCACCTGGTGACCGTCAACTCGTACCTGGCGCAGCGCGACAGCGAGTGGATGGGGCACCTGTACGGCTTCCTGGGGCTCACGGTGGGGTGCATCGACCTGCACGAGCCCAACACCCCGGAGCGCCGCGAGGCCTACCACGCCGACATCACCTACGGCACCAACAACGAGTTCGGCTTCGACTACCTGCGCGACAACATGGTGCACTCGCTGGATCAGCGGGTGCAGCGCCACCACGCGTACGCCATCGTCGACGAGGTCGACTCCGTGCTCATCGACGAGGCGCGCACCCCGCTGATCATCTCGGGCCCCGTGGGGAACGAGACCAACGCGGCGTACGCGCGCTACAACCCGTCGGTGGCAGACCTTTACCGCCGCCAGAACCGCCTGGTCAACGACTTCATCGCCCAGGCCGAGCAGAACATCGCCGCCGGCGACACGTACGCTGCGGGCGAGAAGCTCTTCCTTGCCCGGCGCGGGGCGCCCAAGAACAAGCGCCTCCAGAAGATGCTGGCCGACGACCCCGGGCTGGTGAAGGTGATGGGCAAGGTGGAGCGCGACTACATGATGGAGAAGCGCGTCCACGAGCTGGAGGAGAACCTCCTCTTCTCCATGGACGAGAAGGGGCACAACGTGCACCTCACCGACCAGGGGCTCGACGTTCTGGCGCCCAACGAGCACGACGCCTTCATCGTCCCCGACATCTCCGAGGAGGTGCACCGGGTGGAGATGGAGGAGGGGCTGGGGATCGACGAGCGCCGCGCCCGCATCGACGCCCTGGAGCGCGAGTACGCGGAGAAGAGCGAGAAGATCCACGTCATCCATCAGCTCCTCAAGGCGTACGCGCTCTTCAACAAGGACGAGCAGTACGTCATCCAGGACGGGCAGGTGATGATCGTGGACGAGTTCACCGGCCGCATGATGGCGGG
>JAUJMI010000456.1 GCA_030446945.1 Longimicrobium sp.
CGTGCGGGGGCGGGGGGACTTCCCCCCGCCCCCGCACGGCGTTTCCGGCGCGGAGCTTGCGCTGTGCAACGATGGTCCTGTGCCGGCGCGCCGGGAGGAGCTTGCACCCCAACCCTCCCGTGCCCGTAGCTTTTTCGCGCACGGCAGCTTCGCACACTCCACCTCTGGGTCGCTTGATGCCCCCGCACCCCAGCGAGCGACTTCCCCGGACCGACGGCCCCACCCCGCACCCCGCGGCCCAGTACTCCCCGACCGCTCCCGAGATCGTCCACATGCAGGACCAGGTGGAGCAGCTCCTGGTGGAGATGAGCGAGGAGACGCAGTCCAAGTCGCTGGGCTACGGCTCCAGCCTGCGCGGGCGCGTCGCCATCGTCACCGGCGGGGCTACGGGGATCGGCCGGGCGATCGCGCTGGAGTTCGCGCGGCACGGCGCCAGCGTGGCATTCAACTACTTCCGTCACGAGGGCGCCGAGGACGTGCGCGAGGAGGCCGAAGCCACCGCGCGCGAGATCGCGCACATGGAGGTGCGCGTGCACCACGCGTCGTGCGACGTGCGCGACGCGGGCGAGGTGAAGCGCTTCGTCAAGGACGTACACGAGGAGCTGGGCCCCATGCACATCCTGGTGAACAACGCCGGGATCGCCCGCGACCGCGCCCTCTGGCGGCTGACCGACGAGCAGTGGAGGACGGTGCTGGACACCAACCTGACGGGCGCCTTCCACATGATCCGCGCGGTGGCGCCCATGTTCCGCCGGCAGTCGGACGGAAAGATCGTCAACGTCTCCTCGGTGCACGGCATCCGCAGCGAGTTCGGGCTGGCCAACTACAGCGCGTCGAAGGCGGGGCTGCTGGGGCTCACCCGCTCGGCGGCGCTGGAGCTGGGGCCGAGCAATGTGAACGTCAACGCGGTGGCGCCGGGGTACATCCGCACCACGCGCCTCACCAGCGGCGTCCCCGCCGAAATCCTGGACACGGCCCGCGAGCGCGCCGTGCTGGGCCGCCTGGGCGACCCGCAGGACGTCGCCAACGTGGTGCTCTTCCTCTGCTCCGAGTACGCGCGCCACATCACCGGCGCCGTCATCCCGGTGGACGGCGGGCACCTCCTGTGATCCCGGTTATCTGACCGGTATGTGCGATCCGAGAACGGCCAGCCGTTCGGAATGCCACAGGGTTCCTGTGACTGGTATGAGAGTGCTTGTCGTCCTGGCGCTGGCCCTCGCCGCGTGCGGCGGTCCGCGCGCGGCGGACCCGTCTGCCCCCGCGCCCGCACCGGTGGCGATGCCGGCGATGGACTTCGGCGGGCAGCGGGTGCTGATCCTTCCCGTGCAGGCCGCGGAGGGCGTGGGCACGCGCGACGAGGCGACGAGCGAGCTGGTGTTCGCCCTCACGGAGCGCGACGTGCGCACCCAGTGGGTGACGCCGGAGCAGCTGAGGCGCGCTCTGCGTGGGGCGCCCGGCTACGCGGCGGACCCCGGCGCGCTCCCCGACGACCCGTACATCCACCACGGCGAGCGCTCCATCGTGGACCCGCTGGGGGGTGTCGTGCGGCGCTACTCCGCCCTGACGGACGCGCGGGTGGTGCTGATCCCCCGCGCCGCCCGCTGGATGCCCGGGAGCGGCGGGGCGGGGCGGGTGCGGATGACGGCCGCGGTGGTGGACGCGCGCAGCGCCCGCGTCATCTGGCACGGCGACGCGGAAGGCGAGGAGCGCCCGGCCTTCGACCGAGCGGCCCTCGCCAGCGCCGCCGCCGCGCTGGCCGAGCGGATGCTGGTGGCCGGGAGCCGCTGAAGACGCGCTCGCATCCGTCTTGCACGGCGCATCCGGCCGTCCCTGTCCCCCATCCCCTGAAGCCGTACCCAATGCCGCAGACCGTAACGCTGATCCCCGGTGACGGAATCGGGCCCGACATCACCCGTGCCGTGGTGCGCGTGCTGGAAGCCGCGGGCGCCGAGCTCGAGTGGGACGAGAAACCGGCGGGCATCTCCGCCGTACCGACCCACAACACCCCGCTCCCGCAGGAGACGATCGACTCGATCCGCGAGACGCGCGTGGCGCTCAAGGGGCCGCTGACCACGCCCTCCGGGGTCGGCTTCCGATCCATCAACGTCGCGCTGCGCAAGGAGTTCGACCTCTACGCGAACGTGCGCCCCGCGCGCACCCTGGTGTCGGGCGGGCGCTACGAGGGGATCGATATCGTCCTGATCCGCGAGAACACCGAGGGGCTGTACAGCGGGGTGGAGCACTACATCGGCATCGGCGACGACCCACGCGCCGCCGCCGAGTCGGTGATGCTGGTGACCCGCTTCGGCGTCAACCGCATCCTGCGCTACGCCTTCGAGTACGCCGTGAACAACGGGCGCAAGAAGGTGACGCTGGCGCACAAGGCCAACATCCTCAAGTACACGCAGGGCCTCTTTCTGGACATGGGGAAAGAGATCGCCAAGGAGTACGCCGGACGCGTGGAGTTCGAGGACCGCATCATCGACGCGACCGCCATGATGCTGGTGATGGACCCCGACCGCTTCGACGTGATCGTCTGCGAGAACATGTTCGGCGACATCCTCTCGGACCAGATCGCGGGGCTGGTGGGCGGCCTGGGGCTGGCGCCGGGCGCCAACATCGGCAAGGACGCCGCGATCTTTGAGGCGGTGCACGGCTCCGCGCCGGACATCGCTGGGCAGAACATCGCCAACCCCTCCGCGCTGCTGATGGGCGCCACGCTGATGCTGGACCACCTGGGAATGCGCGACCCGTCGCGCCGCATTGTCGCCGCGTTGGAGGGCGCCATCCGCGAAAACGACACGCTGACCCCCGACCTGGGCGGCACCGGGACGACGGATTCGTTCGCCGAAGCCCTCATCCGGCGGCTCTAGCCATGTCCGAAGAGTGGACGGGACCTTGCCGCGTCTGCGGCCACCAGTTCGGCGAGGACGACAAGCCGGACGCGGCCGGCTGGTGCTCCCGGTGCCGCGCGCGACTCGTCTCCCGCTCCACGCGCGTGGCGTGGGCGCCGGCAGTGCTCTTTGCCCTCCTGTTCGCCTACCTGCTGGTGTGGGGCGGGCTGCTGGAGTCGCGCTTCATGGTGGTGTGGATCGCGCTGGG
>JAUJMI010000457.1 GCA_030446945.1 Longimicrobium sp.
CAGGAGTGGAGGCGCTGCTTTCCCGCGCACTGCGCATCCGGGCCGAAGCATACGAAAAGCGGTCGAGCGGCGTGCTCACTCTAGCGCCGTACCGGCCCGAGGAGCGGCGGTTTGCGATCGAGCGCATGGAAGCCGCAGCCGGACGCGACCGCGGCGTGGATGTCTCGCTGATGCGCGACGGCAACGGCCCGGTAAGCGGTTGGATCGGCTACTCTCTAGCAAGCTCCAACCGACGTGTCGATGGCTCATCGTTCCCGGCCGAGACCCACCCTCGCCAGCGCCTGGTTGCCGTCGGTGACGTGCGTGCGAAAGGTGGCTGGGGTTACACTGGACGATTCGAGGCTTTTGAGGGGATCGCGTTCACCCCAGCGATTGAGATGGTGCCGGAGCGTCCGTTCGACTTCGCGCTCGGCCGTTTCACTGACCAGTGCGCAGCCATCGACGTGGAATACCTCTATGGAGCCCGCAACTCGGCTCGCACGCGGTGGAGCAAGCGATTGGATGTCGGCGCGGGGCGGCGGTGGACCGACCGACGCGGGCGTCGGTGGGAGCTATCCCTGTCCCTGCTCAATGCGCTGTTCGACCCCACCGGCGTATTCCGCCCCGCACCCGCGGATCGCAGCAACGGTTGCAACGCGCCCGCAAAGGTTATACGCGAGCAGGAACTCGTCCTCCCACCGATTCCTTCCCTCGGGATTCGGGTCGAGTTCTGAACGGAACGGCCCGGACTAGCAGGGATGCCGCCTCCGAAGCGGCGCGTCCCGTGACCGTATCCGCCCTCTGATCATCTGGTCTCGCTCGGGTTGGTGCCTCTACCGCGCGCAACGCTTTGGAAGCGCAGCCGGACAGGGCCACAGATAGGAGCATCTTCTCCGTGGCCCTGTGCGCGCTCCACGGCTCGGCTTCGCTCGCTTGCAGGCATCGAAGCGCGAGCCGAAGGTGTCGACCGCGGAGAGCACGTCGTGGAAGCGGGCGATCCCGAAAGGCTGCGCCATCACCGCGTCCATGGAGAAGGGGCAACGGTCGGACTTCGGGCCCGGCGTGTTCCCGGCGTCTCCCGCGGAGGAGTCTGGATGCCCGCGACCGCAAGGAGGCGGGCCAGTGGCGCATGGCGGAGCACGCTTTCAGAAGAACTGCCCGGCGAACGAGGGGGCGGCAGGGGGAACCGGGAGTCGCAGAACACCATTCGTTCTCTGCTGTTCTGCTTCATCCACGTCTTGGGTTTGGGGCCCGTCCATTCGCCGCCCGCAAGAACGCAAAGTCCCTGTTCGCGCACCTGCCCCGACTCCGGATCCAATGCCGCGTTTCTCGAGCCGGCTTCAGCCCGTGGTTCCAGCCGGGGGATTCATTGCATCCCCCGGCGACGCGGCGCCGACGCCTGGTTGCAGCGCGCGACCCGTGCGAGCGGAACCTGCGAAGGCAGGTTTCCCGCCGTTGTTGCAGCGGTTGCAACCGCCGGCACCCGCCTGGGAGGCCTGCCCAGGCACCCACCGTGGGGCACCCGCCGCCCTCACTCGAACAACGCCAGCTGCGGCGCCTCCGCCTCCGCCTGCTCCGGCTTCATGCTGGGGAACGCGCCGCGGTTGAACCCGAACCGGGCGGGCGCCTGCCCGATGCGCGCGTCGAGCTTCTCGCGGTAGCGGGTGCGGCGCGGGGAGCGGCGGCGGATGATCTCCTGGTAGGCGTCCACCAGGTCGGGGCGCAGCGCGCGGAGGGCGGGGAGGAAGCGGCGCCACGACACCTCCGACAGCCGCACGCCCCCTGCCACCACGTAGCACGCGTCCGCCTCGCGCGCGGCGGCGAAGAGAGCGTCGATGCTCTCCTGCGTGTCGGTGAGGCCGGGGAGGAGGGGCATGGCGAAGAGCCCGGCGCGGATCCCCCGCTCGCGCAGGCGCCGGAGGGCGCCCAGGCGGCGCGCCGGGGTGGGGGAGCGCGGCTCGATGGCGCGCAGCAGGCGCGCGTCGGTGGAGATCAGCGAAACGTGCACGTCCACCCGGCCGCCGCGCGCGCGGATGCGTTCCAGCAGGTCCAGGTCGCGCAGGACGAGCGGGCTCTTGGTGGTGATGGAGACGCGCACCCCCCGCATCCCCGCCAGCGTCTCCAGCACGCCGCGCGTGATCCCGAAGCGCCGCTCCGCCGGCTGATAGGGGTCGGTCGCGGTGCCGAGGGCGACGAGGGCGCCCGGGGCGCGGCGCACCGCCCCGGCCACGCTCTGACCGGCTCGCTTCACGAAGATGGCGCGGTCGAAGGCGATGGGCGTGCCGGGTCCGCGCAGCAGGCGACCGGTCTCGCCCAGGCGCTCCATCAGCCAGCTGTGCGCGTACGGGGCGTAACAGTAGGCGCACGAAAACTCGCAGCCGACGTACGGGTTCACCGTCAGCGTCCCCCGCATCACGCCGGTGCCGGGCGCGGCCAGGCGCGCGCCGTCCAGCGCGTAGAAGAGCGCGTCCCCGCGCCGCTCCAGCACCGGGAGCGCGCGCGCACCGCCGCCCGCGAACAGCTCCGCCTGCTCCGCCATCCACACCTCCGTCGTTCCGCCGCCCGCCTCCGCAAAGGAGGATGCCGCACAAAAGCCGAAAACGCAAGAGCGCCGCGCGATTGTCCTGAGCAGCCAACTCGTGTACGTTTGGCGCGCTGGCTGGCGAGCCCCGAGCGCGGGATGGCGGATGAAGGTGCACAGGATGGAGACGGTCCAGCGGGTGCCGGTGCCGATGGAGGAGGCGTGGCGCTTCTTCTCCGATCCGCGCAACCTGGCCAAGATCACCCCCCCCAGTCTGGGTTTCCAGGTCACCTCGCCGCTGCCGGACAGGGTGTACGCGGGTCTCATCATCATCTACAAGGTCCGGCCGCTCTTCGGCGTGGCGGTCAACTGGGTGACCGAGATCACGCACGTGGACGAGCCCAACCGGTTCGTGGACGAGCAGCGCTTCGGCCCGTACCGCTTCTGGCACCACCAGCACCTTTTCCGCGCGATCGAAGGCGGCGTGGAGATGACGGACATCGTGCACTACGCGCTCCCGCCCGGCGGCGGGCTGGCGCGCGGGCTCCTGGTGGCGCCGCGCCTCAAGGAGATCTTCGACTACCGCCGCGGGGTGC
>JAUJMI010000082.1 GCA_030446945.1 Longimicrobium sp.
GCCGAAGCTCCCCCCGCCAAAGGTGATGGTGCCGCTCCCCTTGCACTCCGGGCAGCTGTTGACCGGCGTCCCCGGCTTTGCGCCGCTGCCGTGGCATGCCGTGCACTCCTCCGTCACCTGGAGCTGCACGGTGATCTTGCCGCCGCGCGCCGCCGTGCGAAAGGGGATGTCGACCGCGTACTCGATGTTCTCGCCGCGCTGGGGCCCGGTGCGCCCGGTGCCGCGCTTGCGGGAGCCGCCGAAGTCGAACATCGAGCCGAAGATGTCGCCCAGCCCGCCGACGTCCAGGTCTTCGAAGGAGAAGGTCTGCCCGGTGGCGCCCCCCGCGCCCGCACGCGACGCGCCCGGCCGGAAGCCGCCGCCGCCGGGGAAGCCGCCCACCCCTCCGAACTTGCGCATCTGGTCGTACTGCTTGCGCTTGGCGTCGTCGGAGAGCACGGAGTACGCTTCGGAAACCTCCTTGAAGCGCTCCGCGGCGGCCGCGTCGTTGGGGTTCGCGTCCGGGTGGTACTGCTTGGCCAGCTTGCGGTACGACTTCTTGATCTCGTCCGGGGTGGCGTTGTCCGCCACGCCCAGGATGCGGTAGAAGTCTTTGGTCTGTGTGGCCATGGGGCCGCCCGCGTCAGCCGTTGAACTTGCGGACGACCACCCGGGCAGGGCGAAGGAGCAGCCCCTTGAAGCGGTACCCCTTCTGGAACACCTGCGCCACCGTGTCGTCGTCCTCGGGCGACACGGCCGGGACGGTGGTCAGCGCCTCGTGCACGGCGGGGTCGAAGTCCTTCCCCTCCGCCTCCACGATCTCCAGCCCCGCGGATTCCATGGCGCGCAGGAACTTGCGCTCCACCATCTCCGCGCCCTCGTGCAGGGCGGCGGAGGCGGTGGTGGCGGGGTCGAAGTCGGCGATGCGCTGCAGGTCGTCGAGCGGCTCCAGGAGCCGCTCCAGCAGCTGCGCCTGGGCGCGCACGAATGCCTCGCTGCGCTCGCGCTCCACGCGCTTGCGGTAGTTGTCGAACTCCGCCGCCAGCCGCAGGTGCCGGTCGCGGAGCGAGCTGAGCTCGCCATCCCGCTGGGGCTGCGCGCCGGCATCGGCCTCGGCGCCCTCGGGCTGTGGATCGGTGTTCTCGGCGCTCGGCGGCGCTTCGGCGGCGTCGCGCTCGGTATGGTCGGTCATAAGGCGGTCTTATATCCGCTGTGCAAAACGAGATCGGGGCCGCGGCGGCGCTTCTGCCGCGGCGCGGAACGACGTTGAGTGAGGCCTGGGTTGAGCAATCGGGGTGCCAGTCGCGTGCGCCGATTTGGCAGGATGCGGTGACCCTCACCCCCGGCTCGTTACACTCGCCTGCCCCTTCTCCCGATAACGGGAGAGGGCTCCGCCCCGGCCGTTATCGAGAGAGGGGCGGATCTCGGTGCGGGCGGCGGGCCCCTTCCCGCGGCCCGGCACCTCGTAGGCGCGATTCATCGCGCCCGTACCCCCACCCGGCGCCGCCCCTGTGACCACCGCCCCGATTGCTCCCCCCTCTCCCGATAACAGAGGCGCCAGCCTCTCCTGGTATCGGGAGAGGGGGGCCGGGGGGGTGAGGGCCGCCTCCAGCCACGCAACCACGTCGCCGATGGGCCGGGCCCGGTCGGCCTCGTTCAGCACCTCGTGGCGCATCTCCGGGTAGTGGCGGATGGCGACGTCGCCGGGGAGCGACTCGGCGAAGCGGGTGACGGCGGCGGAGTCCACGATCTGGTCATCGCCGGGGATCAGGACCAGGGTGGGCGGGTCGCGCAGGACGCTGCACTCGGCGAACGCGGCCTCGGTGGCGGCGAGGAGCTCGGTGTAGAGGCGCGGCGTGACGCGGCTGTGTACGAGCGGGTCGTCGTGGTACGAGCGCACGTACGCCTCGTCCGTGGAAAGCTTCTCCGGGTGCACGCCGCTGGTGAAAGGGAGCTTCGGAATCCAGCGCGACAGGAAGCCGGAGATGGCCAGCTTCCAGGCGGGCGCCTTGAGCGAGACACCCAGGAGCGGCGCGGAAAGGATCACGCCCCGCACCCCGGTTTCGCGGTGCGCCTGGAGCCAGCGGATCACGATCAGCCCGCCCAGCGAGTGGCCCAGCACGAAGACGGGGAGGTGCGCGGGGAGCTTCTTCGCCACGGCGGCGCGAAAGGCCTCGAAGTCCTCGGCGAAGCGGGAGAAACGATCAACGTGGCCGCGCTGCCCGGCGGAGCGGCCGTGGCCGCGGTGGTCGAGGGCGGCCATCGTGATTCCGCGCTCCACCAGGGCGGCGGCAAAGGGGGCGTAGCGCCCCGCGTGCTCCCCCAGGCCGTGCGACAGGAGGAGGACGGCGCGCGGCCTGGCGGCGGCCCAGGTCAGGTAGTGGATGCGGGTGCCGTCCGCCGCGCGGGCCGAGGCGGGGACGGCGGCGGGGGGGAGCCCCGCCGGGGTCACGGCGCCTCCCTCCGCGCCAGGTTCAGCGACCGGAAGGTGTTCAGGTACACGCCCAGCGAGTACACCGTCAGGATCACCGCCACCCCCAGCGTCACGATGGTGAACCAGCGGTGGAAGGGGACCCACATCCCGTCCCAGCTCCGCATCCCGATCCACCCCTTCTCGCGCGCGGCGGAGTGGAGCGCGTACCAAAAGATCGCCGCGCCCACGAAGATGTTCTGGAAGACGGCCTTCAGCTTCCCCGCGTTCCCGGCCGCCAGCACCACGCCGCGCTTGGCCGCGAAGCCGCGGAATACGGTGATGAAGAGCTCGCGCCCAAAGATCACCACCAGCACCCAGATCGGCAGCACGCCGCCGAACCAGGGAAAGCGCGTCGCCGGCTCCCAGCCGTGGGACAGGAGGAAGAACGGGAGAAAGGTGGCGGCCAGGAGGAGCTTGTCCGCCAGCGGGTCCATCAGCTTGCCGAAGTCGGTGATCAGGTTGCGCGAGCGGGCCAGGTGCCCGTCCCACAGGTCCGAGAAGGCGGCGATCAGGAAGACGATGAAGGCCGCGAGCCGCACCGCGAACCCGTCGTACATGATCATCGGCCCCACCACCAGCGCCAGGGCGATGCGGCCGAGCGTGATGGTGTTCGGGAGGTTCAGCGTGGCGCTCATCGGCCCCTCAGCTGAGGGACTTGATGACCAGCTTGCTGACCGCTTTGAGCGTGTCGAACACCCCGATCCCGCGCACCCCCACCGCCTCGTAGTGGGGAACGCCCTGGGGGTTCAGCTGCTCCTGGAGCTCCTGGATCGACGAGATGTTGGGGAGGTCGCGCTTGTTGTACTGGATGACGAACGGGATCTCCCGCAGGTCCAGCCCGTACTCCGAGAGGTTGTCGTACAGGTTGTGCATCGACTCCACGTTCGCGTCCAGCCGCTCCACCTGGCTGTCGCCCACGAACACCACCCCGTCCACCCCCTTGAGGATCAGCTTGCGCGAGGCGTTGTAGTACACCTGCCCCGGCACCGTGTACAGGTGGAAGCGCGTCTTGAAGCCGCGGATGCTCCCCAGGTCCACGGGGAGGAAGTCGAAGAAGAGGGTGCGCTCCGTCTCCGTGGCCAGCGAGATCAGCTTGCCTCGGGTGTTGGGCGCCACCTTCTCGAAGATGTACTCCAGGTTGGTGGTCTTGCCGCACAGCCCGGGGCCGTAATACACGATCTTGCAGTTGATCTCGCGCGAGGCGTAGTTGATCATCGACATGGGGCCGCCTCCTTACAGGTCGCCGAAGAGACGATCGATCTCGTCTTCCGCCTCGTCGGTGAAGCCGGCCTCCATGTGCACGGCGGCCTGCGCCGTGCCGCTCCGCGCAAAGATCTCGCGGAACACCTCGCTCAGCTCGCGAACCACTCCCTTCACCTTGATACGGATCATCCCCAGCGTGGTGCGGTTGTCGAAGAGGACCACCAGGATCACGCGCCGCGCGACGTCCGCCAGGTACATGGACTCGCGCTCGCCCTGGTGGAAAAGCGACGAGAACTCCGTCTCGCCGATCATGGTGGCGAGCTGGTCGTTGGCCGAGAAGTCCGCCGCCGCCAGCGACGCAAAGGCCACCGAGTCGAACTCCGGCTTCTCGCCGGAGGTGGTCACCAGCTGCCCCGCGCGGTCCACCAGGAGCGCGCAGCGTGCGTTGGAGTCGTACAGGAATGCCTGCAGCATCCGGTCGATGCGGTGGAAATCGGCTTCCGCAAGGGACCAGCTCGACGAACCGACCGCCATCACGCAACCTCCGAGGCCGAACGGGCGGAAAGGGATTCCTCGAGCTGCGCCAGCACCGCCGTGGCCCGCCGCCGCAGCAGCGGCCGCGGCTCCCACGCCAGGTAGTCGCGCAGGAGGAGGATCGTGTTTACCGACGCGGTCTCGGTCCCGATGTACTCGAGCGCGGCGAGGCGGCGGAGGGGGTGCGGGGAGAAGAGGTCGCGGCGGTGGCGGCTGATCTGGTCGCGGACCAGGACTACGCCCACGGCCGCGGCCGCGGCTACGGCCAGCAGGGTGACGGCCGTGGTCTGGAGGATGCGCTTGCTTGCCATGGGCCCGGTGAGGTCTGTGCGGCGGGCCGGCGTCCCGGCCCGGCGACAAAGTAAGGGGCGGGCCTGAAAAGCGAAACTCCGCCCCCCGCCTCCCACGCCATGCGAAAGGCGCGCCGTTGCCGCGATCAGATGGGGAAGCCGAGCCGCTCCGCCAGCGCTTCGCGGCGCGTGCGGCTGAGGGTGAGGCGCGTCCCGTCGTGCAGCTTCACCGCGTGGTCCCCGTGGAAGAGAGGCTCCAGCGAGGCGATGCGCTCCACGTTCACGATCACGGAGCGGTGGATGCGGCAGAAGCGGCGCGGGTCCAGCTGCCGCTCCAGCCCGTGCATCCGCTCGCGCAGCAGGTACTTCTTTCCGCCCACGTGCAGCTCCGCGTAGGGCCCGTCGGCCTGGATGTAGTCGATCTGCGGCGTGGGGATCACCAGCCGCTGCCCGCGCACCTCCACGGCGATCCTCTCCAGCGGCTCCGCCGCGGAGGGCGGCGGAGGCGGGGGCGCCGGCGCCGCTTCCGGCTGCGGTGCGAGCAGGGTGCGGAGCTGCCGCGCGAGCTGGTCGACTTCGCGCAGGCGGATGCGCTCGCGCGCGCGGGCGAGCGCCTGCTCGAAGCGCTCGTCGTCGAAGGGCTTCAGCAGGTAGTCCACCGCGGCCAGGTCGAACGCCCGCAGCGCGTAGCGGTCGTACGCGGTCACGAAGATGGTGACGGGCATGCGGTCCGGCCCGACGCGCTCCACCACCTCCAGCCCGCTCAGCTCCGGCATCTGCACGTCCAGGAAGACGAGGTCCGGGGGGTCGCGGCGGATCTGCTCGACCGCCTCGCGCGGGCTCGCGTACGCCCCCGCGAGCACCACGTCCGGGTGCGCCGCGAGAAGGTCCGCCAGCCGCTGGCGTGCGGGGAGCTCGTCGTCCACCACCATCACGCGCAGCGGGGTCATCCCACGGCCGCACCGCGGCCGGGCGGTACGGAAGCTCCACCTCCACCGCCACGCCCCCGCCCTCCGCGCCCATCACGAGCAGAACCCCCGCGGCGCCGTACATCTCCGCCAGGCGCGCCCGGGTGTTGCCGAGTCCCACACCTTCCTCCACCCCCGCGGCCGGGAGGCCTGGGCCGTTGTCGCTGATGCGCAGCACGAGCGTCCCGCCCCGGCGCTCCGCCTCCACGCCGATGCGGGCCTCCCCGAGAGTGCCGGAGACTCCGTGCTCCACCGCGTTCTCCAGCAGCGGCTGGAGGATCAGGGTGGGGACCAGTGCGTCCTCCAGCGCGGGATCGATGCGCACCTCCAGCCGGAGCCGGTCGGCGAAGCGCGCGCGGACGATGTCCAGGTAGTCCTGCGCGAAGGCGAGCTCGTCCCGCAGCGTGACCTCCTGCTCGTGGGACTTCAGGACGTGGCGCAGCAGCGCGCCCAGCCTGGCGAGCACGCGCCGCGCCTCGCGGGGGTCGCGCACGGTGAGGTTGGAGACGGTGTTGAGGGTGTTGAAGAGGAAGTGCGGGTGAAGCTGCATGCGCAGAGCCTGCAACCGCGCGTCCGAGAGCTGGGCGCGGAGCTGCGCCGCGGCCAGGTGCTGC
The DNA here is from genome assembly GCA_030446945.1 of Longimicrobium sp. Taxonomy (GTDB): domain Bacteria; phylum Gemmatimonadota; class Gemmatimonadetes; order Longimicrobiales; family Longimicrobiaceae; genus Longimicrobium. Next base: position 6,062 of record JAUJMI010000082.1, read on the forward strand.
GTCTGGAGGTCGCGGTAGCTGCGCAGGGCGAGCCCGCCGGTGAGGATCGCGATGCAGATGAACATGTCGTGGCGATACTGGTTGTCCAGCAGGTACGCCCCCACCTCGATCATCCCCCAGCGCCGCACGCCGGTGGGCCCGTGGTCCATCGATGCGGTCACCTGGTGCGTCAGGTAGTGGAGGTACCCGTACGCCGCCGCCGAGCCGCACACGATCACCGCGTGCACCGGGAGGCGCCAGTACCAGTTGGCGCGCCCGATCGGGTAGCGGATCCCCAGCCAGAGGAGAGCGGGGGTGTGGAGCGCCCAGGTCGCCGCCTCCGCCCCCTCGTCGAACACCCGCATGCCGCGCAGCGGGTTGTAGCGAACGGGATCGATCCAGTGCGCGAGCGCGTCCGGCACGATGTACGCCACCCAGTACAGCGTCCAGAAGCCGAGGATCAGCTTCCACAGGTCGCGCACGCGCAGCGCCGAGCCTTGCGGCTCGGCGCCGGTCGGTGCGGGCGTTTGGGAGCGGGCTGCCATCGTGCGTCGGATGCGGGACGGAGCTCTTCCGGGCGCTTCTACGTAAACCTCGCGATGCCACCATCCGCAATCCCGGCGCGACAGGTCGGTCGCGGGGTGGCATCAACCGGTCTGCGAGCGCCACGAGCCGTGCTGGAGGGCGCTCACGCGGTGGAGCGGGTGGCCGCATACGGCTGGAGCCGCCCTGCGGACGGTTCGTTACACCGCCACGGTGGTCCGTTTCGCGGGAAGTGCGAGGATGCGGGGCGCGGGTTAGCGTTGCGGCCGTGACCCGCCGCTTCCACCCGTACCCGCACGAGCATGAAAACGATTCGCCTGGCCGCAACCGCGGCCGCGCTGCTCCTCGCCGCCTCCGCCGCCTCCGCGCAGAGCTCGCCCGCCGCTACCCCCGCGCTGGCCGCGCGGCGCATCGCGGGCGCGGCGCCGCGGATCGACGGGCGACTCGATGACGAGGCCTGGTCCGCCGCCCCGGCCGCGACGGGGTTCGTGCAGCGCCAGCCCGTCCCCGGCCGCGCGGCCAGCGAGCAAACGGAGGCGCGCGTCCTCTTCGACGGAGATGCGGTGTACGTCGCGCTCCGGCTCCACGACCGGCGGCCGGACTCCATCGCCGCCCCGCTGGCCCGCCGCGACGCGGCGCCCGAGCACTCCGAGTGGGCGTACGTGATGCTGGACAGCAACGACGATAACCGCAGCGGCTTCATCTTCGCCGTGAACCCGCGCGGCGTGCAGCGGGACTACCTGGTGTACGACGACGCGCGCGAAGACGGCTCCTGGGACGCCGTGTGGAGCGCGGCCGCAAGGACCGACTCCGCGGGGTGGACGGCGGAGCTCCGCATCCCGCTCTCGCAGCTCCGCTTCAGCCCCGGGCGGAGCACGTGGGGAATCAACTTCGGGCGGCGCCTGGCGCGGCGCGACGAGCTGAGCTTCTGGGCGCCCTGGCTTCCGGACGCTCCGGGGTACGTGTCGCGCTTCGGGGCGCTGACGGGCCTCACCGGCCTCCGTTCGCCCCGGCGGCTGGAGCTCGTGCCCTACGCCGTGGCGCGCCTGGAGCGTACGCCGGGCGACGCGGCCGACCCGTTCCACCGCGCCAGCGAGCCCGGCGCCTCGGTGGGGATGGACCTGGCGTACGGCCTCACCTCGGAGCTGCGGCTGGCAGCCACCATCAACCCCGATTTCGGCCAGGTGGAGGGCGATCCGGCCAAGGTGAACCTGACCGCGTTCGAGAGCCGCTTCGACGAGAAGCGCCCTTTTTTCGTGCAGGGGACGGACGTTTTCGGCTTCTCGCTGCAGGACGGCTCGCGGCTCTTCTACTCGCGACGCATCGGCCGGGCGCCGCAGACGGCGCTCCCCGACGCGCCCTTTGGCGATTCGCCGCTTGCCTCCACCATCCTGGGCGCGGTGAAGCTCTCCGGCCGCACGGCGCGCGGGTGGTCGCTCGGCTTCCTGGACGCCGTGACGGCGGAGGAGGGCGGGCGCTACGTCGACCGGGAAGGCGCGGTCCATACGGCCGCCGTGGAGCCTCTCACCCACTACGCGGTGGCGCGGGTGGCGCGTGACTTCGCGGGCGGAAGGAGCACGCTGGGCGCCATCGTCACCTCCACCAACCGCCGCATCGGCGACGAGCGGCTCGGGGTGCTCCCCACCGGCGCGTGGGTGGCTGGAGTGGACGGACGGCACCGCTTCGGCGGCGGCGACTACGAGGTGCGCGGCCACCTGGTGGGGAGCCGCGTGGGGGGGAGCGAGATTGCCATCGCGCGGCTCCAGCGGCAGAGCGCGCACCGCTTCCAGCGCCCGGACGCGGACCACCTGCGCTACGATCCGCAGCGGACCCGGCTGGAGGGGGTGGACGCGGCGCTGCACGTGGCGCGCATCGGCGGCGTGTGGCGGTGGGAGGCCCGGGGGGCGGTGCGCACGCCCGGGTTCGACGTCAACGACATCGGATTCCAGTCCTCCGCCGACCGCGCCACCCAGGGCTTCTCGGTGGAGTACCGGCGCAGCCGGCCGGGCGCGCTCTTTCGCCGCTGGGACCTGGAGGCGAGCCAGTCGTCGGAGTGGACGCTGGGGGGCGAGCGGCTGACCCTCTCCACCAACCTGTTCGGCAACTTCCAGTTCGCCAACTACTGGGGCGGATTCGCCCAGCTCCTCCGCCGCTACCCCGCCCTCTCCACCTCTGCCCTGCGCGGCGGGCCGGCGCTGCGCGGCGCCGGCTACTGGCGGCCCATCGTGCAGATCAACACCGACCGGCGGAAGGCGGCGAGCGGGCGCATGCGCGTGAACGCGGCGCTGGGCGACGAAGGCGACCGCTCCGTCGAGCTTCGCCCCTCCATCGACCTGCGTCCCTCGCCGCGCATGAACCTGTCGGCGGGGGTGGTGGCGGAGTGGAATCGCACGCCGCGGCAGTACGTGGACCAGCGGCGGATCGGCGACGCGAGCCACTACCTCTTTGGGAGCCTGGAGCGCCGCGAGCTCTCTCTGGAAGGCCGTCTCAACTACACCTTCACCCCGCGCCTGTCGCTGGAGCTCTACGCCGAGCCGTTCCTGAGCGCCGGGAGCTTCGGCGGGTTCGCGGAGGTCGCCGATCCTCGCGCTTCGGACCCGGCGCGGCGCTTCCGCCGCTTCGGCGACCAAGAAGTGCGCCTGGATGACGCCACCGGCCGCTACCGCCTGGATCTGGACGGCGACGGCACGCCCGACACCGACTTCGCAAACCCCGACGCACGCGTGAACCTGCGCGACCTGCGCTCCAACGCGGTGCTGCGCTGGGAGTACCGCCCCGGAAGCGCGCTTTTCCTGGTGTGGAGCCAGGCGCGCGACACGCGCTCGGCGGGGCGGCTGGACGGCGTCACGGACGAGCTCTCATCCCTCTGGCATGCGCCCGCTTCCCACGTCCTGCTCCTGAAGCTGAGCCACCGGCTGGGGCGGTGACGGCCGGCTCCGGCGGCGCGCCTGCGGGTGCGCCGCCGGCACGCTCGCGCGGGGAGGGGAATCCGCGGCACCCCAAATCATCGTACTGCTCCAGGAACCTGCCGCGGGCGTGATGTGCCGCAGGACCGTGTTCGCAGGATGCGAGGGCACCCTGTACGAACGCGATAATCAACCCGAGGCCCGGGTCCCGGTGATCCTGCTCCTTGCCGGCGTGGCCGGCCTCTTCCTGGCGTACGCGAACGGCGCGAACGACAACTTCAAGGGGGTGGCGACCCTATTCGGGAGCGGCACCACCGGATACCGAAGCGCGATCGCGTGGGGAACGGCGACGACCGCTCTCGGCTCCCTGGCGGCGCTCGTCCTCGCGCGCGGGCTCCTCGCCGCCTTCAGCGGCAAGGGGCTGGTCCCGGACAGCGTCCTGGCGACGGCCGATTTCCCGCTGGCGGTCGGGCTCGCCGCAGGCGCAACGGTGATGCTGGCCACCCGCTTCGGCTTTCCGATCTCCACGACGCACGCGCTGGTGGGGGCGCTGGCCGGAACGGGATTGCTGGCGTCGAGCACGGGAATCAGCCTGGCAAAGCTCGGGGGCACCTTTGTGGTCCCGCTCCTGGCTGGCCCGGTCCTCGCAATCGCGGGGGCACTCCTGGTCTACCCCGCCTTCCGCTTCGCACGTGAGCGGCTGGGTGTTCGCAGGGAGAGCTGCGTGTGCGTGGGAACACGGGACGTCGGCCTCGTGCCCGTGGGAGCGACGCCCGAGCATGCTCTCACGATGTACGCCGCCTCGCTCCCGGTGCCGGGCGTCACTACGGGCACCGCGGCGGCGTGCCTGGACCGCTACCGGGGAGAGGTCCTCGGGGTAGAGGCAGGCCCCACGCTGGACCGGGCCCACTACCTGAGCGCGGGCGTGGCGAGCTTCGCGCGCGGGCTGAACGACACCCCCAAGATCGCGGCGATCCTGGTCGCCGGCCCCGCCATCTCGCCCGCGGCGGGGATGTTGGGGGTCGCCCTGTTCATGGCCATGGGCGGGCTGCTCAACGCCCGGCGCGTCGCGGACACGATGGGGCACCGGGTCACAGCCATGAACGCGGGGCAGGGCTTCACGGCCAACCTGGTTACGGGCGCGCTGGTGATCGCGGCCTCGTGGAAGGGCTTGCCCGTTTCCATGACCCACGTGTCATGCGGCGCCCTCTTCGGGATCGGGGCGGTTACCCGGCAGGCGCGGTGGAGGACCATCGCACAGATCCTCGTGGCCTGGATCACGACGCTTCCGGTCGCGGCAGTCCTCGGCGCCGCGTTCTTTCTGATCCTCCAGCAGCTTCACCCCACTCCGTGAGCGAATCGATGATTCTGGAGAGCAAGCGCGCCGCGACTCCCGCCGTACAGATCCAGGAGAGCGTGCGGGAATACTACGGACGTGTCCTGGGCACGAGCGCCGATCTCAAGACCAGCGCCTGCTGTCTTGCGGAGTCGCTCCCGGAGCACCATCGGGAGA
>JAUJMI010000458.1 GCA_030446945.1 Longimicrobium sp.
CCATCCGGCCGGACAAGCTGCTCCACCTGCAGCACCTCATCGCCAGCCACCAGGGCCGGCTGGAGTGGGCGTCGCCCAAGGTGCCGCAGACGATGGAGGCAATCATCCTGCACACGGCCGACGAGCTGGACGCCAAGATGAACCCCGCCATCGGGCTCCTTTCGGGGGTGGACGACGGCGGATGGACCGCGTACGACCGCACGCTGGAGCGCTCCCTCTTCCAGCCCCCTGCCTTCCCCGCGACCTCGCAGGTGGAGCCGGTGCCCGCCGTCGAGGTGGTGGGTGTCGTTCTGGACATGTTCCGCGGCTGAGCCGCGTCCAACTTCTCGAGAGGTTCCGCATGACCGACTCCAACTCCGCCGCCGGCGGGCCGTCGCCGGTCCACGCCCTGGTGCAGCAGCGCGACCAGCTTCGCACGTGGATCGCGAAGCTGGACGAGGTGGCGCAGGGCGCTCCCACCCGCGTGGCCGAGCGCATCCGCCAGGACTATGGCGACCGCCTGGCCCGCGTCACCGCCGAGCTGGGGGAGCACCGCGACGAGATCGGGCGCAACCTGGAGTCGATGCGGGCCGAGCTGCGCGACGCGGAGGAGCGCCACACCCAGGCCTCCGAGGCGCTGGAGGAGATGCGCCTCCGCCACCTGATCGGCGAGCTGGACGACGCCAGCTGGGGTACGCAGCGCGAGCGCCTGGAGTCCGAGCTCTCCGCGGCCGAGTCGGAGACCCGCCGCATCGGCGGCGAGGTGGAGCGCCTCTCCGTCCTCGCCGGAGAAGTGGGGCGCGACGCCACCGACACGGGCACCGCCTTCGCCTCCGCCGCCGAGGAGCCCGGGGACGACGCGGGCGCGCCTCCGCCCGCCGAGCCGCAGGACGATCGCGCGGAGACGCACGACACCGGCTGGCTGAACGAGATCTCCCTCGATCCGCCCGCCTCACCCGCTCCCCTCGACCCCCCGGCCGCCGCGGCTGCCGAGGAGGCCTCGGCCGCGACGTGGGACCCGTTCGGCAACGAGTTCGGCGGCGCGCCGGAGACGCCCCAGTCGGACGTGGGCGGCGGCGACCTCCCCTGGCTGGAGACCCCCGACCGCGCGGCGGACGCCTGGACCCCCGGCACCACCGAGGACGACGGGCTGGAGTTCCTGAACGATCTGGGCACCTCCACTCCTGAGACACCCTCCACGAGCGACCTGGCGGAGGACGATCTCGCCTTCCTGGAGGAGCTGGACCGCGCGATATCCGGCTCCCCGGGCACGAGCCGGCCCGATACGCCGCCCCCGGCCTCCAGCACGCCGGCCCCCGCAGCCGCGCCGGCGCCGGGAAGCAGCGGTGGGCCGCTGCTGTGCAAGGAGTGCGGCGCCATCAACGAGCCGCACTCCTGGTACTGCGAGATCTGCGGATCGGAGCTGTAGGGGCGGGTCCCCACCCCATCTGTTCCAACTAATTAGGCTTAAGTGTATAATTGACAACATGTTGAGGAGGGAAGAAAAGATCTACACGTAGGTGGTTTGTGCAGCAGCCTGAGCTGACGAAAGAGGCGAAAGAGGAACGCCTGAACGAGATTGAGGCGTTCGTGCGTGCGATGGTGGAGGGGATCGTCCCCAAGCCGATGCGCAAGGGGCGTGGACGCCCGGTCGTGCTGCCCACCCTGTGCCTGTGGGCGGGTTTCCTCGTCGGGGTCCTGCGCGGGCTGGGCAGCCAAGCGGCAGTGTGGCGCCTGCTCGCCGTGCACGGCCTGTGGGACTACCCGCGCTTCGACGTGTGCGACCAGGCGGTGCGCAACCGCCTCGCGAAGGGCGGGGCGGAGGCCATGGAGCGCTTCTTCGACCAGGTCACCGCAGTGCTGGCGGAGCGGCTCCTCCCCTACGCGGATGCGACGCTTGCGAGCTGGGCAGCGGCCGTGGTGGCGCTGGACGAGACGACGCTCGACCCGCTCGCCCGCAAGCTGCCCTCCCTGCGCGGCACCCCGGCCGGCGACGATGCGCTGCTTCCGGGCAAGGTGGCCGGTCTCTTCGACGTGCGGTCGCAGCAGTGGCGCAAGCTGAAGTGGGTGGAAGACGTGCGCGCCAACGAGAAGCTGCGCGCGCGCTCCATGGTGGAGGATCTGCCGAAGGGAAGCCTGGTGCTGGCAGACCTGGGCTACTTCGGCTTCGAGTGGTTCGATTTCCTGAGCGGTGCAGGCCATGAATGGGTCAGCCGCCTGAAGAAGAAGACGAGCTACAAGGTGCGCCACGTCTTCTATGAGCATGGGTCCACGCTGGACGCGCTGATCTGGCTGGGCGCGTACCGGTCCGACCGGGCGGCAAAGTCGGTGCGGCTGGTCCGCTTCACCCACGCGGGGCAGCAATATGAGTACATCACCAGTGTGCTCGCCCCAAGGCAGCTGCCGATCGCCGACATCGCGCGGCTGTACGCGCGCCGGTGGGACATCGAGCTGGCGATCAAGCTGGTGAAGCGGGAACTGGGGCTGCACCTGTTCTGGGGCGCCAACACGGAAGTGGTGCAGGCGCAGGTGTGGGCGGCGTTCGCGATCGCGCAGATCCTGATGGGGCTGCGCCAGGAGGTGGCGGCTCGGGCCGGTGTGGATCCGTTCGAGGTGTCGATGAAGCTGCTGATCGAGTGGCTGCCGCGGCTGGGCCACCGGGGCGAGGACCCGATCGAGGTGCTGGTCAAGTACGGACGCCGCGCCCAGATCATCCGCCCTTCACGCCGACTGAAGACACGTGCACCCACGATCCGCGACGAAGACATAGTCCCGCTCCCCCCAGACCTGCCCCTGGAGCGAACACCCCGGCATTCACACCGGAAATGCGGGCCACGGACGAAATAGTTGGAACAGATGACCTGCGTGTCTGCCCGCCCTCTCCCCCACCTCGATCCCGGCCCATCGCGCCGAATCCGGTAGGGCCGCCCCCCCGTGGCTGCCCGTACCTTCGCCCACGACGATGAGCGCAGCCCCGCACCCATGCCCGCAAACGCCCTGCCTCCGGTTCGGGGAGGAGCAGCGACGAACCAGCGGGGAGAGGGCCCGCGGCGCCTGCCCCCAGCGTGTCCGTTCCCCGTTCCCCGTTCCCCGCTCCCCCGCAATTCA
>JAUJMI010000459.1 GCA_030446945.1 Longimicrobium sp.
GCCCGTGCAGCCGCGCGCACTTGTGCCCCTCCGGCACGTTGGCGAGCCGGTGGGCCGCCTCGAAGGTGAACTCCTTGAAGATTTCCATGCCGCTCGCCTCGCGTTCCCAATACGAAAAAGGGTCCACCGCGCGACGATGGACCCCCAGCACCCTTCACCCGCAACCCGAATCTACACCGCGTCCCCGGCGCCCGTCCAGAGTGCCAGCGCGGCTACGCTCCGGTGGTCACCTCCTCGTAAGCCACGCTGATCGGGTCGCGCGGGCCCGCCTGCCCGAACGGGCCCCACGCCTCGAAGCCGGGGAGCGGCGCGCGCATGGCGAGGATCTCCTCGCGCGAGCGCCCCGCCGCCACGTGCCGCTCGACGAACGCGAGCACGGCGCCCAGGTAGTCGCGGAACTGCAGCAGCTCGGCCCCGCTCCCGGTGACCGGCAGCCCTTCGCGCGCGTGGCCGAAGATGTAGATGGTGTCGCGCGCGTGTGCGTTCACGACCTGCTCCAGCTGCCGCGCCCAGTTGCGCATCGAGGCGCCGGCCGCGCGGTCCACCACGGGGTGGCGCCGGTGGAACGCGAGGTCGCCCATGTGCACCACGTTTGCGCGCTCAAACGTGATGACGGCGTCGCCGCTCGTGTGCCCGCGCCCGTGGTGCCGCGCGACGATGCGCTCGTCGCCGACCCCGGTGGACCAGATGTGCGTAAAGGTCGTGTCCGGGTACAGCGGCTGCGGAGCGGGCGGCTGAGTCGCCTGCTGCTGCGCGGCCGGCTGCTGGGCTTGCTGCGCCTGCTGAGGCGGCTGCGGGGGGCGCCGCATGTGCTGGTCCGCCATGCCGTGCGCCACCACGCGCCGCGTCACCCCGCGAAAGACGCCGTTGCCGGCGGTGTGGTCCCCGTGGTGGTGCGTGTTCAGCAGCACGTCGACGCCGCGGTTGCGCGACCGCTCCCGCAGGCCCGCGAGCAGCACCCGCGCCTCCGCGGAGAACTGCGTGTCCACCACCGCGACCCCCCGAGGGTTCACGAGCCACCCCACGGTGCCGCCGCGCATCGTGAACGTGCCCACGTTGCGGCGGATGGGCGTGAACACCGGCTGCTGCGACGCGAGCACGTCGAGCGGACGTGCGAGGAAGGCGCCGAGCGTCACGGCGGAGGCAGCGAGGAAGTCGCGGCGGCTGAGTGACATCGACCACTCCTGGTTAGACTGGGTTGGTGGGCGTGATCGTGTGCGCCCGTGCACTCCGCGTGATTTCCACCACAAGAATCGCTCCCGCGGCCCGCGGCGGCTCGAACGGCTCCGCCGCGAAAAAGCCCGCGGGACGGCGAAGTGCCGTCCCGCGGGCTCGTCCTGCGAAAGTGGAGCGTATCGGGTTCGAACCGATGACCTTCCGCTTGCAAAGCGGATGCTCTCCCAGCTGAGCTAACGCCCCTGTTGAAGGGCACAATTTAGCGTGTGCAGGGCATAAGATCAACCCGCCGCGTGTGGCGGTCGGGGCGCTTGCAGGCGGTGCCGCGCGGCGCCATCTTTGGAGGTTGGCAGCCAATGGATTACACGCGCCGCAATTCCGGCGCCCGAGCTTCCCCCGCACCGCCGCGTCATGATCGCCTCCCTGCTTTCCCGCGAGATCGAAAAGCTTCCGCCGGAGGTTCGGCTGGAAGGGCGCATCCTCTTCCTGGTGGACGACCCCGAGCTGGTGCGCCGCCAGCTGGAAGGCGAGGACGTCGAGCTGACGGGCGAGATCCGCGCAAGGCTGCGCGACAACATCTCCACCGACGAGATCACGCCGGCGTACATCTGCTACTACTTCGACGAGACGCTCAGCGAGTTCCCCTACCTGGGGCTCAAGGCCGGCAACGAGTTCCCCATCAAGCAGGGGAGCGTCAAGAAGGGCGGCTTCGTGGCCTCGGTGTCCGGGCGGCGGCGCGGCAAGGGGTCGTCGCGCGAGCAGAGCCCGTACGCGGAGATGATGGCGGGGATCAGAGTGGTGATCGCTGAGAACATCGAGCGCATCTACCGCGAGAACTGCCAGAACCTGGGCGTCCTCACCTCCACCAACTTCGAGCTGGTGGAGCGCATCCGCGGCGGCGAGACGATCCCGCTCACCGAGTTCACGGACGGGGCGGACGAGATCACGCGCGGCATCATCGAGCACGGCGGGCTCTTCAACTACAACGTGGCGCGGCTGCAGGGGAAGGTGAGCACGCCGCCCATCTCCTGCCACCACGGGATGCCCGGCGACGCGCCCGCCCCCACCGACGCGGACGACGTGCGCGCCATGCGCGGGAGCGGCGAGGGGAACCTTCCCGGCCCCGGCCCGGAGACGGGGGTGGACTACGCCGCGGCGCAGTTCGTGGCCACCTCCACCTCCAACGTGGAGTCGGACAAGCTGACCGCGCCCGAGGGGCACGCGCACGGCCGCCGGGCGCGCCCCATGACCATCGCCGAGAAGATCTTCGCGCGGCACTGGGTCAAGGACCTGGCGCGCGGCGAGATCGGAGTGGAGTGGGTGCAGCCGGGCGACTCCGGCTTCGTGCAGACCGACATCCGCTTCAGCCACGAGTACGTGACGCCGATGTCGGCCATCTTCTTCGAGCAGCTGGTCGGCGAGGACGAGCGGGTGCTGGAGCCGGAGTCGATCCTCTTCTTCCGCGACCACCTGACCTTCCTCAAGGACGCCATGTCGCCCGAGCGCGTGCAGCTCGGCCTGCTGGACGTGGCGAACCAGCTGGAGGTGAAGCAGCGCGAGTTCGCGGAGAAGCAGGGGGTGCGGCTGTACGGCGAGCTGGGGCACGGGAAGCACGGCTCCGAGGCGATCTGCCACAGTAAGATCCTGGAGGCGTATGCGCTTCCCGGCCACGTCATCATCGGCTCGGACAGCCACACGCCGCACGCGGGCGCCGTGGGGTGCGTGGCCTTCGGCGTGGGGACGACGGCGATCTTCAACTCGTGGATCACCAAGGATGTGCGCGTCGAGGTGCCGAAGTCGTTCCGCGTCGTGGTCACCGGCGAGAAGCCGGAGAACGTGACGGCCAAGGACTTCATGCTGGAGATCCTGCGCCACCCGTACATCAAGGACGGGCACGC
>JAUJMI010000460.1 GCA_030446945.1 Longimicrobium sp.
GCGTGCCGCTGGACCTGGACTGGGTCAGCTCGGTGCGGGTGAACCGCAGCGCGGTGGAGCGACGCGCCTCCACCCTTCCGGGGCGGCGCACCGTCAAGAAGGAGTGGCAGGCCGCGTGGCTTCTGCGCGCCATCACCCTGATGGACCTCACCACCCTTTCGGGCGACGACACGCCGGGGACGGTGCGGCGCCTGTGCGCCAAGGCCCGCCAGCCGCTGCGCCCCGACCTGCTGGGCGCGCTGGGCGCGGAGGACCTCCCCATCCGCTGCGGGGCCGTGTGCGTCTACCACCGCTTCGTGTCCACGGCCGTTGAGGCGCTGCGTGGCTCCGGGATCCCGGTGGCGGCGGTCTCCACGGGCTTCCCGGCGGGGCTTTCGCCCTTCAAGCAGCGCGTGGAGGAGATCCACGCCTCGGTGGGCGACGGGGCGGAGGAGATCGACATCGTCATCACCCGCGAGCACGTGCTTACGGGGAACTGGCAGGCGCTGTATGACGAGGTGAAGGCGTTCCGCGAGGCGTGCGGCCCCGCGCACCTCAAGGCCATCCTGGCCACCGGCGAGCTGGCGACGCTGCGCAACGTGGCGCGCGCCTCAGTGGTGGCGATGATGGCCGGCGCCGACTTCATCAAGACCTCCACCGGCAAGGAGTCGCGCAACGCCGAGCTCCCGGTGGGGCTGGTGATGGCGCGCTGCATCCGCGAGTACCGCGACCGCACGGGGCACGAGGTGGGCTTCAAGCCGGCCGGCGGCATCCGCGCCGCCAAGCAGTCGCTGGACTGGCTGATGATGATGAAGGAGGAGCTGGGCCGCCGCTGGCTGGAGGCGGACCGCTTCCGCTTCGGCGCCTCGTCGCTCCTAAACGACATCGAGCGGCAGCTGGAGCACCACGTCACCGGCCGCTACTCCGCCTCGCACCGCCACCCGATGGCGTGAACTTCGCCTGCGCCGAATCGGGGAGGAGATCGCATCGAAGCATGCGCTCCTGGATCGAGGAGTCCCATTCCACGAGCGAATCAATTCGCCGCTGGAACACGCAAATCCTCCGCGACTGGCAGCGGATCACGAGGCCGCTTCAGCGGTCTTCCCGTAGTTCCAGCCGGGGGATTCATCTCCACGGTGATGCGGCACGAGAAACGAGAGGCCCCGCGGCATCGCCACGGGGCCCCTCTTGCGCATCTCCGGACCGGCGCTCAGTCGTCGTGATCCACGCCTTCGATGCCGCTCTTGAACTTCGCCTCGAACTCGACCGTCTTGCCGTTCAGGAGGAAGAGATTGGTCACCTGGGTTCCCGACCTGAACCAGAGAGCCGGGTTCAGCTTCACGGTGAGCGCGCCGTCCTCGGGAACGCGGAACGGGGTGGCGAACTTCTGCTCCACCTCGACCTCCGCGTCGAAGTAGACGGTGAAGCGCTGCCCGTTGAAGGTGCCGTGCGCCACCATGCTCGCCCCGCTGGGGAAGGCGGGGTACGCCTGCCGCATCTGCGTCAACACCGCCTGCATCGCGCCGCGCTCGGCGGAGTCGTCGTCGTCGTCCGCCTCCACGTCCTCCACCTCGAACTCGAACTCGGTGTAGCTCCCCGCCTCGATCGCCGCCTCGGCCAGCGTCACCGCCCCGCCGCCAAGCGGGAGATCCACCAGGAACGGACCGCCCTCGAACTCCTCGCAATCGTCGTCGTCACCGCCCCCGGCGCACGAGTCCTCCGCGCGCTCCAGCTCGAGTTTGGAGACGATCAGCCGGATGTCGTCGATCACCAGCGTGCCGTTGGTGCCGGTGAGGGTGATCGCGTCGGCGGCGGCGGAGCGGCTGAAGCCGGCCCCGGAGACGGCGGCACTGCTGCCGCTCGTCCTGAACCGCACCGCCACCGACCCCGAGTCCGACCCCGTGGAGTCCGAGCAGGCGGCGAGCGGGAGCAGCAGGGAAGCCGCGATGAGTTTGCTGCGCATTAGTCTCCGAAGTTGGCGCCGGCCCCTCCTCGACCCCGGGAGCGGAGGCGGATCGTCTGTTGATGCGAGTGAGAAATGACGCTCGGCGGGGCTCCCCGGTCACACCGGGCCGCCGCCGGGGGAGGAAGCCTCGCCGGCTCCCTCCCCGCTCCTGCCTGTCGCGGGCTACTGCTGGAACTGGAACACCGTCACCTGGCCGCTGAGCAGGTTCACCTGCAGAGCGATCACGTCCTGCACCAGCACGTCGCCCACGTCCAGCACGTCGCGCACGATCACCGTGTTGTCGTTGAGGCTGTTGTTCAGGAAGTCCCGCAGCACGTTGACTTCCACGTCGTTGTTGTTCAGCGCGTTGTTCAGCGCCTCGACGTTGTTCCCGTTCAGCACGTCCTCCACGTTCACCACCCGCACGTCGGCGACCGTGAGGTCGTTGAGCGCCTCCAGGTTGTTGATGTTGACGGTGATGTTGTTGAGCGCGGCGATGAGGTTGCCAAAGGTGGCCTGCCCCGTGTTCGGGTTCTGGCGCGCGAAGCTCGCGGCCTCCGGAGCCGTAGCCGCCGGAGCGGTGATGGCGTCGCTGCAGCCGGTGGCGGCCAGCGCCAGACCGATGAACGCGGCGGGGATGTGGGCACGAACTCGCATGGGTAGCTCCTTGTGACGTGTGCGCCGGCTGTGCCGGCCGAGCGGGCGCCTCGCGGGAGTGCAGAGGACGCCCCGAATTTCCGGGTACCGAAAAAGCCGCCAGCCTCGATCCGTGCGGATCGAAGTCGCTGGCGGCCCGGCGAGCATGGCGACGTCACTGTCGCGGTAGCCCCGTGGCTCTGCGTCACCGCCTTTCAGCGGGGTTTGCTCTGAGCAGCTCTGTCTGGGGTCCTCCGCTGCCACCGTGTCAGTTTGGTGAACTGATACGGTAGCAGTGGGCCCCACGGTTCTGCATAGAGGACGGGCGACTGGCGGGTGCGTCACATCTTTGTTCAGGGCTGCGGCGGGAAGCATAAAGGGCCCCGCGGCATTGCCGCGGGGCCCCCCGATCCACCCCGAAGGGACGGGTCAGTCGATGTAGTCCGGCGGACCGACCCTGGTGTTGTCGTACAGGAAGGTGAGCGGCTCCTCGTCCAGGCGGATGC